>NZ_JCBANC010000077.1:0-26129 GCF_059760815.1 Achromobacter sp. 1012554356
CCCCATTTCCCCACCCCCTCCAGCATCCCTAAATACTTTCCCTCATTTGCACACCCACCACTTCCGATATATATTTCAAGCCTAAACTATCCAGACCTAAATATCTGCGGCTTCCGCTCCAGCATCAAGAGCGACTGTCGCGTACTTGGAGCGTATACGGCAATGAAGATAGTCTGCATCGGCGGCGGTCCCGCCGGCCTGTATTTCGGTCTGCTCATGAAACTGCAGAACCCCGCCAACGAAGTCACCGTCATCGAACGCAACCGTCCGTATGACACTTTTGGCTGGGGCGTGGTGTTCTCCGACGCCACCATGCAGAACTTGCGCGAGGCCGACCCCGTTTCGGCTCAGACCATTGGCGATGCGTTCAACCATTGGGATGACATCGACATCCATTTCAAGGGCCGCAGCATCCGCAGCAGCGGCCACGGCTTCATCGGCATCGGCCGCAAGAAGCTCCTGAACATCCTGCAGGCGCGCTGCGAAGACGTGGGCGTGAAGCTCGTGTTCGAGAACTTCGTTCAGGACGACCAGGCAATCGCCCGCGAATACGACGCCGACCTCGTCATTGCCTCGGATGGCATCAACAGCCAGATCCGCACCCGGTACGCCGAGACGTTCCATCCCGACATCGACCAGCGCCGCTGCCGCTTCGTGTGGCTGGGCACCAAGAAGGTGTTCGATGCCTTTACCTTTGCCTTCGTGCAGACCGAGCACGGCTGGTTCCAGGCGCATGCCTACCGGTACGAGGACGGCATGTCGACGTTCATCGTCGAGACGCCCGAGGAAACCTGGCAGGCCGCCGGCATCGAGCAGATGAGCCAGGAAGAGGGCATTGCCTATTGCGAGAAGCTGTTCGCACCCTGGCTGGACGGCAATCCGCTGATCAGCAACGCTTCGCACCTGCGTGGCTCGGCCATCTGGATCCGTTTCCCGCGCGTCATCTGCAACACGTGGGTCCACTGGAACAAGCTTGATACCGCCCGCGGCGAGCGCCGCGTGCCAGTCGTGCTGATGGGCGATGCCGCGCACACTGCGCACTTTTCCATCGGTTCGGGCACCAAGCTGGCGCTGGAAGACGCGATCGAACTGGCGCGTTGCCTGAGTGGCGCGGAAGGTAGCGTCGAGGCCGGGCTGCACCATTATGAGGAAGTGCGCAGCGTCGAAGTGCTGAAGATCCAGAACGCCGCGCGCAATTCCACCGAATGGTTCGAGAACGTCGAGCGCTACGCCGACCTCGAGCCCGAGCAGTTCGCGTATTCGCTGCTGACCCGCTCGCAGCGCATTTCGCACGAGAATCTGCGCCTGCGCGATCCGGCCTGGCTGGAAGGTTTTGAGCGCTGGATCGCGGAACGCGCCGGCTCGGCCACGCCCGAGGGCCGGCGCCCGGCCATTCCGATGCTGACGCCCTACCAGGTGCGCGGCGTGCGGCTCAAAAATCGCATCCTCGTGTCGCCGATGGCCATGTATTCGTGCACGGATGGCGTGCCGGGCGATTTCCACCTGGTTCACCTGGGTGCGCGCGCCATGGGCGGCGCCGGGCTCGTCATGGTGGAAATGACCTGCGTGTCGCCGGACGGCCGCATCACGCCGGGGTGCCCGGGACTGTGGAACGACGAGCAACAGCAGGCGTTTGCCCGCATCGTGAACTTCGTGCATGGCAACAGCGATGCGCGCATCGGCATGCAGCTGGGCCATGCGGGCCGCAAGGGGTCCACGCAACTCGGCTGGCAGAAGATCGATCATCCGCTGGCGGAGGGCAACTGGCCGCTGCTGTCGGCGTCGGCGCTGCCTTACATCGAGGGCGTGTCGCAGACGCCGCGCGCCATGACGCGGGCCGACATGGATCAGGTGCGCGACAACTTCGTGGCGGCGGCGCGCCGCGCGGCAGCTGCCGGCTTTGACTGGCTGGAGCTGCACTGCGCGCACGGCTATCTGTTGTCCAGCTTCATTTCGCCGCTGACCAACCAGCGCGACGATGAATACGGCGGCAGCCTGGAGAACCGCCTGCGCTTCCCGCTGGAGGTCTTTCATGCAGTGCGCGCCGTGTGGCCTGAAGACAAGCCGATGTCGGTGCGGATTTCGGCCAGCGATTGGGTGGAAGGCGGCATCACCGCGGACGATGCGGTCGAGATTGCGCGTCACTTCAAGGCGGCGGGCGCCGACATGATCGATTGCTCGTCCGGCCAGGTCAGCAAGGAAGAAAAGCCGGTGTATGGCCGCATGTTCCAGACGCCGTTTGCCGACCGCGTCCGCAACGAAGCCGGCATCCCCACGATTGCGGTGGGCGCCATCTTCGAGGCCGACCACGCCAACGGCATCATCGCCTCGGGCCGTGCAGACCTCTGCGCGCTGGCACGTCCCCATTTGGCTGACGCCTCCTGGACGCTGCGCGAAGCGGCGCGCGTGGGCTATGTTGATGTTTCATGGCCGAGCCAGTATTTCGCCGGCAAGCGCCAGCTTGAAACCAACTTCGAACGCGCCGCCGCCATGGCGCAACTGGACATCAAATGAACGCACAACCGCTACCGCTCGCCGGGCGTCACGCCCTCGTGACGGGGGGCGCGCGCGGCATCGGCCTGGCCAGCGCCCGGTCGCTGCTGCAGCGCGGCGCCCGTGTCACGCTGCTGGGCCGCGACGGCGGCGCGCTGGAGGCCGCGGCCGACGAGCTGGCCCGGCTAGGCCAGGTGCAGGCGGTCAGCGCGGACATTGCCGACGAAGCCTCGGTGCGCGCTGCCTTCGCGCAGGCCGAAGCCGAGTTCGGCCCGGTGCTGATCCTGGTGAACAACGCGGGGCAGGCGGTCAGCCAGCGCTTTGACCGGACGGACGCCGCGCTGTGGAACCAGATGCTGGCCGTCAATCTGACGGGCACGTTCCACTGCATCCAGGCGGCATTGCCCGGCATGCTGCAGGAAAAATGGGGCCGCGTGATCAACGTGGCCAGCACCGCAGGGTTGATCGGCTATGGGTATGTAAGTGCCTACTGCGCGGCAAAGCACGGCGTAATCGGGCTGACCCGGTCGCTGGCGCTGGAGACCGCGCAGAAGGGCGTGACGGTCAACGCGGTGTGCCCCGGCTATACCGAGACCGACATCGTGCGCGGCGCGGTGGCCAACATTGTCGAGAAGACCGGCATGACGCCGGACGCCGCCCGCCTGAAACTGGCCGAGCGCAACCCGCAGGGCCGCCTGGTGCAGCCCGAGGAAGTGGCCGAGACGGTCGCGTGGCTGGCGCTGCCGGCCTCCGCCTCCATCAACGGCCAGGCGATCGCCGTCGACGGCGGCGAAGTGATGACCGGCTGAAGCCGGCGTTCCATCCACCCAGCATTCATGAACGGAGACACCATGAGCACCCAGCCCGAAGAGCACACCATGAAGCATCACAAGCGTCCCGTCGCCGGCTATCAGGCGAAGACGTTCCTGTGGCAGGTGTCGGACGACGGCAAGGTCGGCACCATTACGCTGAACCGTCCCGAGCGCAAGAACCCGCTGACGTTCGATTCGTACGCGGAACTGCGCGATTTCTTCCGGTCGCTGGTGTATGCCACCGACGTGAAGGTGGTGGTGGTAACGGGTGCCGGCGGCAATTTCTGCTCGGGCGGCGACGTGCACGAAATCATCGGCCCGCTCACGAAGATGAGCATGCCGGAACTGCTGGACTTCACGCGCATGACGGGCGATCTGGTCAAGGCCATGCGCGCGTGCCCGCAGCCGATCGTGGCGGCCGTGGACGGCGTATGCGCAGGCGCGGGCGCGATGGTGGCGCTGGCATCGGACATGCGCTTGGGAACGCCCGCCGCGCGCACCGCGTTCCTCTTTACCCGCGTGGGGCTGGCGGGCGCCGACATGGGCGCGTGCACGCTGCTGCCGCGCATGATCGGTCAGGGCCGTGCGTCCGAGCTGCTGTACACCGGCCGCGCGATGACGGCCGACGAAGGCGCGAGCTGGGGCTTTTTCAATGCGCTGCACGAGTCCGGCAAGCTGCTGGAAGCGGCGCAGACGCTGGCGGCCCAGCTGGCCGCGGGCCCGACCTTTGCGCACGGCGTCACCAAGAAGCTGCTGCACCAGGAATGGAACATGGGCGTGGACGAAGCCATCGAGGCCGAAGCCGAAGCCCAGGCCATCTGCATGCAGACCCGCGATTTCCATCGCGCCTATGAGGCCTTCGTGGCCAAGCAGAAACCCGTCTTCGAGGGGAATTGACGATGCGCGACGCAAGCTGGCTGGACTGGCCCTTTTTCGACGACGCGCACCGCAAGCTGGCGCATGAGGTCGACGCCTGGTGCGAGCAGTCGCTGGGCGACGTGGACCATCACGACGCGGACGCCGCCTGCAAGAAGCTGGTCAAGGCCATGGGCCAGGCCGGGTGGCTGCGCTACGCGGTGGCGGGCGGCCCGGGCGGGGCGTGGGGCGGCGCGCTGCCGGAGGTCGACTCCCGCGCGGTGTGCATCCTGCGCGAGACGTTTGCGCGCCACGAAGGGCTGGCGGACTTTGCGTTTGCGATGCAGGGACTGGGCAGCGGGGCGATTTCATTGATGGGCTCGGACGCGCTGCGCCAGCATTACCTGCCGCGCGTAGCGCGCGGCGAGGCGATCGCGGCCTTTGCGCTGTCGGAGCCCGATGCGGGCTCGGACGTGGCGGCGCTGGCGTGCGAGGCGCGGCTGGATGGCGGCCACTATGTGCTGAACGGCGCGAAGACGTGGATCTCGAACGGCGGCATCGCGGACTTCTATGTCGTGTTCGCGCGCACGGGCGAAGCCCCCGGCGCGCGGGGCATCAGCGCGTTCGTGGTGGATGCGGACACGCCGGGATTCGAGGTGGCCGAGCGCATCGACCTGATCGCGCCGCATCCGCTGGCGACTATCACGTTCGACAACTGCCGCATCCCGGTGACGCACCGGCTGGGCGACGCGGGGCAAGGTTTCAAGCTGGCCATGATGACGCTGGACATTTTCCGTGCGTCGGTGGCGGCGGCGGCGCTGGGCTTTGCGCGCCGGGCGCTGGACGAAGGATTGGCGCGCGCCAAGTCGCGCCGCATGTTCGGCCAGACGCTGGCCGACCTGCAACTGACGCAAGCCGCGCTGGGCGACATGGCGACCGCCATCGACGCCTCGGCGCTGCTGACGTACCGCGCCGCGTGGATGCGCGACGTGCAGAAGCTGCGCACCACGCGCGAAGCGGCGATGGCCAAGATGACGGCCACGGAATCGGCGCAGACGGTGATCGACCGGGCGTTGCAGATGTTCGGCGGCGCTGGCGTGGTGTCGGGGATGCCGGTGGAGAAGCTTTACAGGGAAATCAGAGCGCTGCGTATCTACGAAGGCGCCACCGAAGTGCAGAAGTTGATCATCGCCCGTGAACTGCTGAAGGCATAAGGGGCCACCGAGCGCCTGCCTTTTGCAACGTAAACCGCATCGCACAGCCAAGGGGAATTTTCATGGAAGTATCCGCCCACATCGACACCTTTGCCCGGGACAACCTGCCCCCGGGCGAACAATGGCCTGAGTTCCTGCTGGACGGCCCCGACGTGGCCTATCCGAAGCGCTTCAATTGCGCGGTGGAACTGGTGGACGCGATGGTCGGCCGCGGCCACGGCGACCGCGTGGCGCTGCGCTGGCGCCAGGACGGCAAGCCGGCGACGATGACCTACGGCGAATTGGCCGCGCTGACGAACCGCATCGCGCGCGTGCTGACCGAGGACATGAAGCTGGTGCCGGGCAACCGCCTGTTGCTGCGCGGCCCGAACAATCCGATGATGGCGGCGTCATGGCTGGCCGCGATCAAGGCGGGCCTGGTGACGGTGCCGACGATGCCGCTGCTGCGATCCAAGGAATTGAAGCAGATCATCGAAAAGGCGCAGATCCAGGCGGTGCTGTGCGACGTGCGCCTGAAGGACGAGGCGCAGTTCTGCGCGCAGCCGGATCACGAGAATCACTGCCCGGGTCTGGCGCAGGTCATGTACTTCAACGACGCGGCCCCGGATGCGCTGGACGCGCTGGCGGCCGGTAAGCCCGACACGTTCGATGCGTGCGATACGGCGGCAGACGATGTGTGCCTGATTGCATTCACCAGCGGCACGACGGGCTCGCCGAAGGGCTGCATGCATTTCCATCGCGATGTGCTGGCGATGTGCGATCTGTTCCCCAAGCATGTGATCAAGCCGGGGCCGGACGACATTTTCTGCGGCACGCCGCCGCTGGCGTTCACGTTCGGGCTGGGCGGCCTGTTGTGCTTCCCGCTGCGCGTGGGCGCGAGCACGGTGCTGGCCGAGAAGCTGTCGCCGGAGAGCCTCCTGGAACTGATCCAGGAATTCCGCGCGACGATCGTGTTCACGGCGCCGACCTTTTACCGCCAGATGGCGGCGCTGGTGGGCAAGTTCGATCTGTCGTCACTGAAGAAGAGCGTGTCGGCGGGCGAGGCCTTGCCGGATGCGACGCGCCAGCTCTGGAAGGATGCAACGGGGATCGAGATGATCGACGGCATCGGCGGCACGGAGATGATCCACGTATTCGTGTCGAGCCCGCCGGAGTCGGTGCGCCGTGGCGCGATCGGCCGTGTGGTGCCGGGGTATGTGGCGCAGATCGTGGACGATGAAATGAAGCCGGTGCCGAATGGCACGGTGGGCCGGTTGGCGATCAAGGGGCCGACGGGCTGCCGCTATCTGGCCGACGAGCGCCAGCGCCGGTTTGTGCAGCAAGGCTGGAATCTGCCGGGCGATACGTTCGTGCAGGACGACGACGGTTATCTGTTCTACCAGGCGCGTAACGACGACATGATCGTGTCGGCGGGCTACAACATCGCGGGTCCCGAGGTCGAAGACGCGCTGCTGCGTCACGAGGCAGTGGCGGAGTGCGGGGTGGTGGGCGCGATGGACGACGAGCGCGGGCAGGTGGTGAAGGCGTTTGTGGTGCTCAAGCCGGGTTTTGCGCCGAGTGCGGAGCTGGTGACGGCGATACAGACGTTCGTGAAGGCGAGCATCGCACCGTACAAGTACCCGCGCGCGATCGAGTTCGTGGACGCTTTGCCGCGGACGGAAACGGGCAAGTTGCAGCGGTTTGCGCTGCGCAAGATGGCATGAGCAGGTAGAGGCATCAAAGGAAACATCATGGCAGCACCAATCACGACGGCTCCCTTTGTGAGTCAGGTAGAAGTCCGATTCCGCCATTGCGATCCGGCGGGCATCGTGTTCTATCCGCGCTACTTCGAGATGATCAATGATTTCGTCGAGGAGTGGTTCGACAAGGGAATGGGGCTGCCGTTTCATGCGCTGCACGTGGACCGGCACATCGGCACGCCGATGGCGTCGGTGACGTGCGATTTCAGCGCGCCGAGCCGTTGGCACGAGAAGCTGAGTCAGACGCTGTCGGTGCAGCGCATTGGCGGCGCGTCGTTCAAGGCGCTGGTGCGTTTTGAAGGGCCGGACGGCCAGTTGCGATTGTCGGCGACGCTGACGATCGTGACGGTGGATTTGCGGACGATGAAGTCGATGCCGCTGCCTGCGGATCTGCGGGAACGCATGCAGCATTTTCTGGCAACCGCGGCATAAGCGGGCGCCACCCTGTGGTTTGTTTATTTGATCAATAGGATGAGACGTTATGAAGATTCTGCAACCGCCGGATTGGATGGCGCCCCGGGGCTATTCGAATGGTGTGCTCACCGAAATGCAGGTGGGCAGCAAGCTGGTGTTCGTGGGCGGACAGGTGGGATGGAACGGGCAGCAGCAGTTCGAGTCCGATGACTTCGCGGACCAGGTGCGGCAGGCGCTGCTGAACATCGTGCAGATTCTTGCCGAGGGCGGGGCGAAGCCGGAACATATCGTGCGGATGACGTGGTATGTGACGGACAAGGATGAATATGTGGCGGCGTATCCGGGGATCGGAAAGCACTACCGGGAGTTGATCGGCCGGCATTTCCCGGCGATGACGGCGGTGGAGGTTGCGGACCTGGTGGAGGATCGCGCGAAGGTCGAGATCGAAGTGACGGCGGTGGTGCCTGCGCAGTAATTTCTTGATTTGACGGTGTATCGAAGGTTCGCCGCTTTTGCTTCCCGGCCGGCACCGGGGGGTGAGGGCGGCGGGCCTTCGGTGCTTGTGGGTGGGATTTTTGTCGGCATGTCGCTGGCTTCAGGTGTCTGACACCCGTATGAGAAAGCCGTCATTGCGCGGCAGTCTTGGCCGGGTGTCTGACACCGTGCGCGATGCGTGGGACTGGATCGGGTGTCAGACACCGCAATCACTCATCACCCGCCCGCGCGCCGCGTCTCTTTCGGTAGTTCCCCAAACCGTTCCCGGTAATACTCCGAGAACCTTCCCAAATGCCCAAACCCCACACTCAACGCGACCTCCGTGACGCTCGCATCCGGCTGCGTCTTCAGCCGGCTCCTCGCGGCGTCCAGCCGGAACGCGCGTAGCGCATTCATCGGCGTCGTATTACGGTGTTCCTGAAAAAGCCGGGTGAGCGCAGTCGCACTTGCGCCAGCATGGCGAGCGATGGTGTTCAGGGTCAATGGCGCACCCAGGCGTTCGCGCATGAACGCCTCGGCAACGCTCAGGCGGCGGGGGACGATGTTGGGCTGGCCTGCGTGGGTTTGCCAGGTGTTGGGCTGGTTATAGAGCAGGTGCAGAACCAGTGTGTCTTCCAGGTGCTCCAGCCACGCGGCAGGCGGGCGGCGTGCGCCGTCGTCCAATGTGGGCAGCAAGTGGATCAGGCTGCCCATCATGCTGCGCCAGGCGGCGCCGATGGGGGTGTCCAGGCGCAGGGCAGGGCTGAAGTCCAGGGGGCCGGCGGCGGCGTCGCCGAAGGCGCGTTGGCCCATGGCTTCCAGCTTTCCTCTTGGAATCTTGAGCAGCAGTTGTTCGCAGCCGGCTTCCCAGTGCAGCCGCAGGCGGCGGTTGGGGGCGATGACGGCGGCGCAGTCGGGGTCGGCGTTGACGCCTTCGTCGCCGCATTCGATGCGGGCACGGCCGCGTAGCGGAACCTGCACCAGCATGAAGTCCTGGAGGCGGTCGGGTTCGATGTGGACTTCGGCGCCGTAGCGCAACGTACAGACGGTGAGCGAGCCGAATCGGCCCCGGTTCAGTTCGGCATCGACGCGGCCGCCTTTCCACGTCAGGCGGTGGTCCTTCAAGGCTTCGGACACGCGGGCGCGGGTCTCATCCTGCTGCGTGGAGCTGAAGACGCGCCGTTTCAGCAAGGGCGCCAGCTCTAGTCGGGACCAGCCGTGCATGGAAGCCTCCGGGACGGGACCGATCCCGTATCTGCGGGCAGCGTAATGGAATCGCGCGCCATTGGGAATTAAGTGAATCCCGGATAAGAGTGGCGGTATTCGGATAGAGCCGGGGAGGGCGCGGGCCTAATCTTGCCGGGAGGCGCCGCGCACGGTGGGCGGCGCCTGTTGGAGTGAGGGCGCCGCGGCGCGTAAGCTGGGCGACTGGAATCGGCGGCATGCGTGTACCGACGGCAGACGGGTTCTGTCAGCTTTCCGCCAGCGCGGCTGGCGGCGAATACGGGGTGGCACATGAATCGAAATCGATGGAGCCGGCGCGCGCTGGCGGCGCTGGTTTGCATGGGGACTGCGGCGGGCGCGCCGGGTGCGGCGTCGGCCGCCGACAAGGTGAAGGTGGGGCTGCTGACGACGCTGTCGGGGCCGGGCGCGGCACTGGGCAACGAGATCCGGGACGGCTTCAATCTGGCGCTGCAGCATACGGGCGGCAAGCTGGGCGGGTTGACGGCGGAAGTGGTGGTGGCCGACGATCAGCAGAAGGCCGATACCGGGCGCCAGGCGGTGGAACGCCTGCTCAAGCGCGACCGCGTGGACGTGATGACGGGCATCGTGTTTTCGAACGTGCTGCTGCCGGTGATGCCTGCGATCCTGCAATCGGACACGATCTATCTCAGCACCAATACGGGCCCGGAAAATTACGCGGGCGCGGGCTGTAATCCGAATTTCTTCGCGGTGGCCTGGCAGAACGAGGACATTCCGGCTGCGATGGGCAAGTACGCGGCCGACCAGGGCTACAAGCGCGTGGCGCTGATCGCGCCGGATTACCCGGGCGGACGCGAGTCGCTGAACGGTTTCAAGCGTCTGTACAAGGGCGGCGTGGCCGAGGAGATCTACACGCAGCTCGGCCAGCTGGACTATGGCGTTGAAATCACGCAGCTGCGCGCCAGCAAGCCGGATGCGGTGTTTTTCTTTCTGCCGGGCGGCATGGGCGTGAATTTCATCAAGCAGTTCAACGGCGCGGGCCTGTCCAAGGACATCGCGCTGCTGGCGCCGGGCTTTTCCGGCGACGAGGACACGATCGCGGCGGTGGGCGCGCCGATCAAGGGCCTGCGCAACACGGCGCAATGGGCGGCCGAACTCGACAACCCGGCCAACCGCAAGTTCGTCGAGGACTTCAAGAAGACCTACAACCGCAGCCCGTCGCTGTATGCGTCGCAGGGCTATGACGCGGCGATGCTGCTGGACAGCGCGGTGCGCCAGACGGGCGGCAAGCTGGATGCCGAGGCACTGCGTCCGGCGCTGCGCCGTGCGGACTTCAAGTCGGTGCGCGGCGATTTCAAGTTCAACCGCAATCAGTACCCGGTGCAGAACTATTACCTGCGCGTGGTCGAGGCCGACGCCAGCGGCAAGCTGTCGAACAAGCTGTCGGGGACGGTGCTGACGCAATACCAGGATCCCTTCGCCGCCTCGTGCCAGATGAAGTAGGCCGCCGGCTTCGAAACACAGGAGATACGCATGACTGATCGCATTACGACGCGCGAGGTGACGATCGCCTCGCACGATGGCAAGTCCTTTGGCGCCTATCTGGCGGTGCCGGCCTCGGGCCGCGGGCCGGGCCTGGTGTTGTGCCAGGAGATCTTTGGCGTCAACGATTTCATGCGGCGCAGCGCGCAGCTGCTGGCCGAGGAGGGCTACGTAGTGCTGGTGCCGGACCTGTTCTGGCGTCAGCAGCCCGGCATCCAGCTGACGGACGGCCCTGCGGACATGCCGCGTGCGTTCGAGCTGTACAAGGGTTTTGACGTGGACTTGGGCATCAAGGACATCGCATCGACGCTGGCCGTGTTGCGCGAACTGCCCGAGCAGGAAGGCAGCGCGGGCGTGCTGGGTTATTGCCTGGGGGGCAAGCTGGCCTATCTGGCGGCGTGCCGTACGGACGCGGACGTGGCGGTGGGTTACTACGGCGTGGGCATCGAGGACAGCCTTGAAGAGGCCGCCAATCTGCGCGGGCGCCTGGTGCTGCACATCGCGGAGCAGGATGGCTTCTGTCCGCCCGAGGCTCGCCAGCGCATCCTGGAGGCGCTGGGCGGCAAGCCGGGGGTGGAGCTGTACGTGTACCCCGGCGTGGATCACGCGTTTGCACGCACGGGCGGCGATCACTACGACAAGCCGTCGGCGCTGATGGCGCATCAGCGCAGCATGGCCGCGCTGCAGCGCACGATCGGGCCGGAGTTCGATTATTCGTACTTGTGGGACAAGCACTGCGAATATGAATTCGGCACGCGCGACGTGGCCGCGACCATGGCGACGATGGTGGCCGAACCCTACGTCAATCACATTCCGACGATGACGGGCGGCGTGGGCTACAAGGAGCTGTCGCGCTTCTATCAGCATCATTTCGTGAACAGCAACCCGCCCGATACGCGGCTGGTGCCGCTGTCGCGCACGGTGGGCGCCACGCAGATCGTGGACGAGCTGCTGTTCTGCTTCACCCACACGACCGAGATCGACTGGATGCTGCCGGGCGTCGCGCCCACGGGCAAGTCCGTGGAGATCCCGCTGGTGGCCATCGTGAAGTTCCGTGGCGACAAGCTTTATCACGAGCACATCTACTGGGATCAGGCCAGCGTGCTGGTGCAGGTGGGCCTGCTCGATCCCAAGGGCCTGCCCACGGCAGGGCGCGAGACCGCAGCCAAGCTGCTGGACGAAACCCTGCCTTCCAACACGCTGATGGCGCGCTGGAAGGACAGCGAGAACAAGTAGGGAGACGACATGCCTTATACCGACGAACAACTGGGCGGGCTGGTGCGCGGCGACAGCGTGCATCGGGACCTGTACACCGATCCGGCCATCTTCGACCTTGAAATGCAGCGCATCTATGGCCGCGCGTGGATCTACGTGGGCCACGAAAGCCAGGTGCCCAAGACGGGCGACTATCACACCACGCGCCTGGGCGATCAGGATGTGCTGATGGTGCGCGCCGCCGACGGCCGCGTGCACGTGCTGTACAACCGCTGCCCGCACAAGGGCGCGAAGGTGGTGGCCGACGGCGAAGGCTGTGCGGGCAAGTTCTTCCGCTGTCCGTATCACGCGTGGACGTTCAAGCTGGACGGCAGCCATCTGGGCGTGCCGCTCAAGCAGGGCCTGGAAGGCACGTCGTACGACCCCACGGATCCGTCGTTCTCGATGCGGCGTTTGCCGCGCGTGGAGAGCTACCGCGGCTTCGTGTTCGCCAGCCAGTCGGCCGAAGGCCAGGCGCTGCAAGACTTCCTGGGCGGCGTGCGCTCGTCCATCGACAACCTGTGCGACCGTTCGCCGGTGGGCGAGGTGGAAGTGGCGGGCGGCATCTTCCGCGTGATGCAGCGTTCGAACTGGAAGGTGTTCTACGAGAACCTGCACGACACGATGCACGCGCGCGTGACGCATGAATCGTCCTATGCCGCCGCGCGCGACGAGGCCAAGGAAATGGGCGAGATGCCGCTCGAGCTGCACATCATGGACGGCAACGGCGAGCCCTACGAGTTCTGGGAGAAGCTGGAGCTGCGCGCCTACGACAACGGCCACGGGTACATGGAAGGCATCTTCAACCCGGGCGCCGCCGAGCGCGACCCGGTGTCGCGCGCGCACTTCGAGTCGCTGACCGGCGCCTACGGCGAGCAGCGCGCCCGCGAGATTCTGGGGATGAACCGCCACAATACGGTGATCTACGGCAGCGGATCGCCGCATACGGTGTTCCAGCAGTTCCGCGTGATCCGGCCGGTGGCGGTGGATCGGACGCTGATCGAGATCCAGACGTTCCGCTGCAAGGGGGCGCCGGAGGGCGTGTTCAAGCGCGCGATGCTGTATGCCAATGTCATCAATTCGCCGTCGTCCAACGTCATGCCGGACGACATCGAGCTCTACAACCGCTGCCAGGAAGGCAACGCGACGCGTGGCGGCGACTGGGTCAGCATGCACCGCTATCACGGCACGGACCGGGTCGAGGCCGACGGCATGGTGTCCGTGAACGGCACCAGCGAATTGCCCATGCGCAATCAATTCCGCGCGTGGAAGGCTTACATGGAGGCGGGCGCCGGTACTGGCGCAGGCGCCGCGGCCAAGGGAGACGGCGCATGCTGCTAGATCTGGATTTCGACGTCGGCACCGCGAATCTTGCGCCGGCCGACGTGCCCGCCGATGCCTACCACCGCATCGCGCAGTTCCTGTACCGCGAGGCGCGGCTGCTGGACGAGCGGCGCTACGACGACTGGCAGGCGCTCTGGACGGAGGACGGCATGTACTGGATGCCGCGCAAGCACGGCCAGGAAAGTCCGTACGATTTCATCTCGATTTTCTGGGAAGACCGCATGCTGCGCGACGTGCGCATCCGGCGCCTGGAACACCCGCGCAACTGGTCGCAGCAGCCGCCGACGCGCAGCGTGCGGCTGGTGGGCGGCGTGCAGGTCGAGGGTGTGGATGCGGCCGGCAACCTGGTGGTGCATTCGGTCTTTCAGATGACCGAATGGCGCAAGCGCCAGCCGCGCCAGCTTGCCGGGCGGTACACCCACAAGCTGGCTGCCGAGGGCGATGGCTGGCGCATTCGCATGAAGCGCGTGGACCTCGTCAACTGCGACGATGCGCACGACGCGTTCGAGGTGTTTGTGTGATGAACACCGACGTGGCGGTGCTGGCGCTGCACTATCAGAACGATGTGCTGCATCCGGATGGCAAGATCCGTGTCGGGCTGGACGCCGACAGCGGGGCGCGGCAGCGCCTGCTGGACAACGCCGCCGCCTTGCTGGAGGGCGCGCGATCGCTCGCGCTGCCCATTGTGCACGTGCGCATCGCGTTCCGGCCCGACTACGCGGACCTGCTGCCCAACTGCGCAATCTTCCGCAACGTGGCCACGATCGGCGCGGTGCCGGAAGGGCAGTGGGGCAGCGCGTTCTACGATGGCCTGCATCCGCTGGCGGGCAGCGCGCGCGAGTTCGTCGTCAAGCACACGCGCATCAGCGCGTTCTATGGCACGCCGCTGGAGGAGACCCTGCGGCTGCTGGGCACGCGGCGGCTGGTGGTGGCGGGCGTGGCGACGCACTCGGTGGTCGAGGGCACGGTGCGCCATGCCGCCGATATCGGCTTCTCGGTCATGGTGGCCGAAGACGCCTGCGCGTCGGCCGACCCGGCGGTGCACGAGGCGTCGCTGGCCAGCATGCGGCTGATCGCGCAGACGGGATCGGTGCACGACGCGGTACGCTGGGCCGCGGCGTCAAACTGACAAGGAGCACTCATGGATTTCTCAGGCTTTCCCGGCCTGGCGGGCAAGACCGCCATCGTCACCGGCAGCACGCAGGGCCTGGGCGCGGACATCGCGCGCGGCTTCGTTGCGGCGGGCGCCAACGTCGTGCTGGTCGGCCGCAACGCCGAGGCGGGCGAGGCACTGGCGCAGGCACTGGGCGAACACGCGCTGTACTGCGAAACGGATATCGGTGAAGACGCCCAGATCCAGGCCTGCATCGACGCCGCGCTGGCGCGCTTTGGCCGGCTGGATTTCGTGGTGAACAACGCCTGCCAGTATGCGGATCGCGGCCTGGCATCGACGCGTGACGAATGGCACCGCACGCTGGATACGAACCTCGTGTCGGCGGCGATCTTCACGCAGCTCGCGGCGGCGCATCTGCCACGCGGCGGCGTGATCGTGAATCTGGGCAGCACCGGCGGCAAGTTCGGCGCGGCGGGGCGCGCGCTGTATCCGGCGTCCAAGGCGGCCCTGCTGCAGATCACCAAGAACTTCGCGGTGGAACTGGCGCCGTCGGGCGTGCGCGTGCTGGCGGTGTCGCCGGCATGGACGTGGTCGCCGTCGGTCGAACAGCTGTCCGGCGGATCACGCCAGGCGGCCGACGCGGTGGGCGCGCATTTCCATCCGCTGGGGCGCGTAGGCTCCGGCGAAGAGATCGCCGCGGCGGTGTGCTTTGCATGTTCCGACGCGGCATCGTGGATGACCGGCGTCGACATCCCGGTCGACGGTGGCTTCTCGATCCTGGGCCCCGACCGCGGCATCTCGCCGCGCGTGTGGTTCAAGGAATTGATGCCGGACGACGGCGCCTGACATCAGGGCAGGCCGGTTGGCAGCGCGGTGCAGGATATCTTCGTGCAGCGAAGGTGTCTGACACCCATGTGAGACCGCCGACAACTTGTCGCAGTGCCGCCGGGGTGTCAGACACCTGGGTTCGTAGGCAGGCCGGATGGCAGCGCGGTGCCGGATATCTTCGTGCAGCGAAGGTGTCTGACACCCTTGAGAGACCCGCCGACAACTTGTCGCGATGCCGCCGGGGTGTCAGACACCTGGGTTCGTAGGCAGGCCGGATGGCAGCGCGGTGCCGGATATCTTCGTGCTGCGAAGGTGTCTGACACCCTTGAGAGACCGTCGACAGCTTGTCGCGATGCCGCCGGGGTGTCAGACACCTGGGTTCGTAGGCATGCCGGTTGGCAGCGCGGTGCCGGGCATCTTCGTGCTGCGAAGGTGTCTGACACCCTTGAGAGACCGCCGACAACTTGTCGCGATGCCGCCGGGGTGTCAGACACCTGGGTTCGTAGGCAGGCCGGTTGGCAGCGCGGTGCCGGATATCTTCGTGCAGCGAAGGTGTCTGACACCCTTGAGAGACCGCCGACAGCTTGTCGCGATGCCACCCGGGTGTCAGACACCTGGGTTCGAACTCAGACCTCTAGCGAATAACGATCTCGCCTTCTTCCAGTCCGGCCTTGCCGCCCACCTGGTCTTCCAGGAACTCCTGCATCTTGTTGCCCAGCTGGATCTTCGTGCCGCTACAGAAGCGCCGCGTGGCGGCGATGGTGGCGTTCTGCTGGGGCAGCAGGTCGCGGGCCAGTTGGGCTTCCTCGGTTTCAAGTCCGGCCAGCTCGCCGATGAGCTTGGTGTGCGTGTTGCGCGCCCGTTCGACGACGTCGCCCGTGGCCCGTTGCGGGTTGGCTTGCAGGAACATCAGCAGTTGTTCCAGCTTGGCCTTTTCCTCGTTCATCTTCAGGCGCTTGCGCGTGAGCGCCGAGCGCTTGATGTCGGCGTGCGGGTCCAGGCCGGCTTGCACCAGCGTCGGAATGCCTGCGGGCGAGCCGATGGTGCCGGCGCGGACTGCCAGCAGCGCGCGGGTTTCGCCGCCCGTGATGGCGCTTTGCTGCGTGTTGGGCGGGCCGACATTGACGCTGCCGCCGGCGGCGATGCTGCATTGGCGGATTTCGCGTTCGACGTCGATGTCCTGGCCCGCGCTGATGACCGCGTTCTCGATGAACTTGGCCCGCAGCGTGCCGCCGCAGACGATGTGCGCGGTGCGCGGCGCCGCCGAGGCGTCGTGCACGGTTTCGGCCATGCCGATGATGCCGCCCTTGACGGTCACGCTGCCACCGGCCTCGACCAGCGCGGCTTCGATGGTGCCGTTGACGACCACATCGCCCGTCACGCGCACTTCCATGGTGGCGGCGATGTCGCCACGCACCTGCAAGGAGCCTTCGAAGTTGATGTTGCCGGTGGACAGGTTGACGGCGTCCACCTCCACCATCGGGTTGACCTGCACGCCGTGGGTGATGAGCGTCGGCGTGCCGGAAATGGCCGCGCGCAGCAGCAGCGGATCTTCCGGATCGATCTCGACGCCGGACAGTTCCTTGGAAAATGGCGTATCGGGCAGCTCGTCGGGCATCACGGCCTCGCCGAGCACGTTGGTGCCGTCCACGCCGGGCAGCGGCGGAATGCGGCGCATGAGCGGCGTGCCGGGCGACACGAGCAGCAGGCTGCCGAGATCGCGGTAATCCACCTGGGCCAGTTCGTCGATGTCCTCGGCGCGGGGCTTCAGGCGGTCAAGCAGGCTTTCAAAGCGGGTGGGCGTGCCGCGCGTGGGCGGCGTACCTTGCGCGGCCAGGATGGTTTCGGCGCGGCCCAGCGCCACGGCCTCGGCCAGCGCGCCGTCCAGCACGCCGTGCACGATGCCCTGGTCTGCAAGGGCCTGGCGCACCGCTTCCAGCGTGACGGGCTTGCCGCCCTTGGGCGGGTGCAGCGTCAGCGTTGCCGCCATGCGGGTCGCGTTCAGTTCGATGTCGAAGCTGCCGTCCACGACCTGGCCGACGGGGCTCTGGACGGGTTCGGTGGCTGCGCGGCACAGATCGATGAAGGCGACGATGGCGTGGTTGTCGAGCGCGTCGGCGCCCCAGCCCTGCGTGGCCGCGGCAGCAACCAGCACGTCCCACGTCGGCAGGTCGGTATTGACCAGCGGGGGGGCTTCTTCGTCGGCGACGGCAACGTCCGTGTCGTCGTCCTGGCCGGCGGCCTGAGAGTCGTTCTGTAGCCCGGCCTGAGACCCGGCCGAGTCACCGCCTTCCGTGCCAGCAACCGCCATGTCGGAGGTGCCCGCAGCCGTTGCCTTGGCGGGTTCGGGACGAGGTGGCGGCGTGTACACCGCCGTCAGGACGTTGGTGTCGGCATCCAGCATCAACTGGAGCATGTTTTCTGCGCCCATTTCACCCTCTCTCCGATCCCGGCACGAGCGGCCGGTTCAATCATTTGGTAATTGAACGAAATATTACGTCATATTCTTTGCAAGGACGATCATTACCGTCGGTAACAAGCAAATTTATCGGCCGCATGTCCTAGTCACGTCCCCGATTCTCCCTGGGAAACGCCCGCGCCGCCGCGATCTAGATCATCGGCAGGAAAGACAGAACCGGGATGGTGCAAGCAGCATTGGGGCTCGCCAACGCGTCTTCCGACGCCGCCGGAGCCCCGTCCCATGTCCCAACCCCCTACCTCCATTCTTTCGGCCACGCGCGCCATCCTGGCACGCGCCGGCGGGATGGCGGCGGTGGCGGCGCTGGCGTCGGGCGCTCTGGCGCTGGCGACACCGGTGCAGGCCGCCGACACCTACCGCTACAAGGACCCGTTCGGCGTCTGGCGCACGATGAAAGTGCCCACCGGCACCGGTAAATACTACAAGCGGGCGCAGGCACGGACGGCGGTCCGCGGCGGCGCCGAGAAACTGTGCCTGAGCTGTGAGCCGGAAGCCGGCGACGGCGCCCGCCGCGTGAGCCGCGTGGCCGCCGAACCGACGTTGCGCTGGAGCACTGTCAAACCCACGACCAAACACGACAACCTGATCGCCCGCGCCGCGCTGGATTCCGGGGTCGACCAGGCGTTGCTGACGGCGATCATCGCCATTGAATCGGGTTTCCGTAGCGATGCCCGCTCGCCCAAGGGGGCCCTGGGCCTGATGCAGCTGATGCCCGCGACGGCCGCGCCGTTGCTGTCGGTGGACGACGTGGAGCGCGCGCTGGTGGACCCGGCGACCAATGTGCAGGCCGGATCGCGCCATCTGCGCCGGCTGATCGACCGGTATCCGGGCCGCCTGGATCTGGCGCTGGCCGCGTACAACGCGGGCGAAGGCGCGGTGCGCAAGTACGACGCGGTGCCGCCGTACGCCGAAACCCAGGCCTATGTGAAGAATGTGACGGCCCTGTACGAGCAGTACAAGGCGCCGTGAAGGAAGCGGGCCGCCGGCCCGCTTCGATTCAACGCTTAAAGTCCCGCGAACACTTTGTCCGCGATGTCCAGCGTGGCCTGGATGACGGCGTCGTCGTGCGTGGCCGACACGAAACCCGCTTCGAAGGCCGACGGCGCGAAATGCACGCCGTTGTCCAGCATGGCATGGAAGAAACGGTTGAACGCGGCGGTGTCGCAGGCCGAGACCTGGGCGAACGAAGCCGGGATGCGGTCGCTGAAGTAGATGCCGAACATGCCGCCGACCGAATCCGCCGAGAAGGGCAGGCCGGCCTTGCGGGCGCGTTCCTGCAAGCCCTGCGCCAGCTTGGCGGTCTGGGCCGACAGATTCTCGTAGAAGCCCGGCGCGCCGATGAGGCGCAGCGTGGCCAGACCCGCCGCCACGGCCACCGGATTGCCGGACAGCGTGCCGGCCTGGTAGACACCGCCCAGCGGCGCGATGTGCTTCATGACCTCGGCGCTGCCGCCGAAGGCGCCCACCGGCATGCCGCCGCCGATCACCTTGGCCAGCGTGGTGATGTCCGGCTTGACGCCAGTCAGGCCCTGCACGCCTTGCGGTCCCACGCGAAAGCCCGTCATGACCTCGTCGAAAATCAGCAGCGCGCCATGCTGCGTGCAGACCTCGCGCAGGCCTTCCAGGAAGCCGGGCGCGGGCTTGATGAGGTTCATGTTGCCGGCGACCGGCTCCACGATGATGCAGGCGATGTCGGCGCCATGCTGCGCAAAGGCTTCGCGCACGGCATCCAGGTTGTTGTATTCCAGGGTCAGCGTGTGCGACACGAATTCCGGCGGCACGCCGGCCGAGCTGGGATTGCCGAAGGTCAGCAGACCCGATCCGGCCTTGACCAGCAGGCTGTCCGAATGCCCGTGATAGCAGCCTTCGAACTTCACGATCTTGGCGCGGCCGGTGGCGCCGCGCGCCAGGCGGATCGCCGTCATGGTGGCTTCGGTGCCCGAGCTGACCAGGCGCACCTGTTCCAGCGAGGGCAGACGCGAGATCAGCACTTCGGCCAGCTCGATTTCCGCTTCGGTCGGCGCGCCGAACGACAGCCCGTTGACGGCTGCTTCCTGCACCGCGCGCACGACTTCCGGGTGCGAGTGACCCAGAATGGCCGGGCCCCACGAACCCACGTAGTCGATGTACTGCTTGTCTTCCGCGTCCCACACGTACGGACCTTGCGCGCGCTTGATGAAGCGCGGCGTGCCGCCCACGGAGCGGAAAGCGCGTACGGGCGAGTTGACGCCGCCGGGGATGCTGCGGCAGGCGCGGTCGAAGAGCTGAGCGTTACTGGACATGGCGATCAAGGCTTACGGTTGGAGTTGGCGGAATAAGGCGCGGAGCAGGCCACGGCGGCGGCCCGGACGCTGGGCGCTTCGAACAGGGCCGTGATTACGGCGATGCTGTCGGCGCCGGCCTGGGCCACGAGCGGCGCGTTGGCGGGCGTGATGCCGCCGATGGCGACGACGGCGGGCCGGGGCGCATCGCGTTCGTCGGCCAGGCGGCGGGCTTCAGTCAGGACGGACAGCGGCGCGCGCACCGTGTCGGGTTTGACGGTGGACGCGAACATGGCGCCGAACGCGATGTAGTCGGCGCCCGCGTCGAGCAATTCACGCGCCCGCGTCAGGTCGTCGTAGCTGGACCCGCCCAGGATCAGGTCGGGACCGGCTTCGCGGCGGATGTGCGCCAGGCTTTCGTCGTCGCGGCCCACGTGCGCGCCATCGGCGCCGACGTCCAGCGCCAGGCGCCAGTCGTCATTGATGAGAAACACCACGCCCAGTTCGCGGCACAGCGGCGCCAGGGCGCGGGCCTGCGCGGCGCGCACGGCGTCCGGCACGTTCTTGCGGCGCAATTGCAGCGAGCGCATGCCGCCCGCGGCGGCGTCACGCACCGCCTTCAGCAGGCGGTCGGTATCGTCCCACTCGGGCGTCACGCCATACAGGCCGGCGGGAAAGCGAATCGGTTTCATTGGGGCAGGATCCGGTTGGGAATGCGCCGGCCCATGCCCGGCAGGAAGCTGGCGGCCACGGCGGCGTCGGCGTGGACTAGCCCCTGACGCACGGCCTCCGGCATTTCCAGGCCCTGCGCCAGCATGGCGGTGATCGCGGTGGCGGCCAGGCCGCCGGCGTCGCCGTTGCGGTCGGGTGGCGCCTGCCAGGGCCACGTATGGGTCTGGCCGCCGGGTCCGAGCAGCACGTTGGCGAAATGACCGGGGCGTTGGGGGCTGCCCAGCACCAGGACCCACGCCGCGCCGGCCGCCACGAGGGCGTGCATGGGCGTAGGTGCGTCCCCGATATCAATGTCGCCGTCGGCGTGCCACTGCGCGAGGCGCAGGTGTTCAATGACCAGCAGGTCGGTCTGCGGCAGCACCAGTTCGAGGGTCGCGGCCAGCAGGTCGTCGGCTTCGTCCTCGTCGGCGGCATTGGCGGGCACCTGCGCGCGCTGGCCCAGGTGCAGCACGAGCGGGACCTGGCTGTAGTCGGCGGCAACCTGCGCCGCCACGCTGGCCGTTTCCGCGGTGTATAGTCCGCCCACCTTGATGGCCTGCACCGACATGTCTTCGAGCAGGCAACGCGCCTGGTCGTCCAGAAGGTCGGGCGAAACGGGGTGGATTTCTTCGATGCCGGCGGTGTCCTGCACGGTCAGCGCGGTCACGGCCGCCAGGCCATGACAGCCCAGACGGGCGCAGGTGACGGCATCCGCGGGCAAACCGTCTGATCCCGAGGGATCGAGCGGGCCGAAGACCAAAACGAGAGGGGGAGTAACGGGGGCCACGTGACTGCGCTTGATTAAGGGCGCCCCGGCTCATTTGGTATGAATCAGGGGAACCCCTATTGGGTTTCGGTAAGATTGTCCCCATTCTAATGGAAGCCCCTCACCTTTGCCCCACCGCGGGGACGCCGGTGGGGTTTTGATGTAAGAGAGAACTATGCGTACTTGGATGTGTCTGATTTGCGGCTGGGTCTATGACGAAGAGGCCGGCCTGCCCGACGAAGGCATTGCGCCCGGCACCCGCTGGGAAGACGTGCCGCCCAACTGGGTCTGTCCCGAATGCGGCGCCCGCAAAGAGGACTTCGAACTGATGGAAATCTGAAGCCGTACCGCCGACTTATTCCGCCAGGGCTCGTAAGATGGGGCATACCCCGTCCTTCGTCACCGTCGGACTGCCGTCAGGCATGACGTTTGCGTCCGCGCAATCACTCCGAACGGTTTTCTCAGACTACCCATGAAGGGGTTGCCATGACGGAAAAACATCACGAAAACGCTGCGACGCAAGCGGCCAACTTCGCCAACCAGTTCCTGATCGCCATGCCGGGCATGGTCGAAGGGAGCCTGGCGGGTTCCGTCATCTACGTGTGCGAACACACGGACCGCGGCGCGCTGGGGCTGGTCATCAACCGCCCCACCGACCTGACGCTGGGCACGCTGTTCGAGCGCATTGAACTGACGCTGGAAATCGGACCGGTCAAGGACACGTTCGTCTTTTTTGGCGGACCGGTCCAGACCGACCGCGGCTTCGTGCTGCATGCGCCGGCTGGCGACTACAGCTCCAGCATCAAATTGGGCGACATGGCGTTGACCACCTCACGCGATGTGCTGCAGGCCGTGGCTGATGGCAACGGACCGGCGCGCATGCTGGTCACGCTGGGCTACGCCGGCTGGGGCGCGGGCCAGCTCGAAAGCGAGATGGGCCAGAACGCGTGGCTGAGCGTGGGCGCGGACGCGCACATCATCTTCGATGTGCCGCCCGAGGAACGCTACCCCGCCGCGCTCAAGCTGCTGGGCATCGACCCCGTGATGCTGGCGGGCGACGCTGGCCATGCCTGAAGAAACACTGCTTGCCTTCGATTTCGGCGAAAAGAAGATCGGCATCGCCATCGGCAATACGCTGACGCGCCAGGCGCGCCCGCTTGAAATCATTTTCAGCGAGGTCCGCGACGCGCGCTTTGGCCGCATCGCGGCACTGCTGCAGGAATGGCAGCCGCATCGCGTCGTCGTCGGTCTGGCGCTGGACGCCGAGGGCGGCGAACAGCCCGCCACGGCACGTTGCCGCCGCTTTGCCAACCAGCTTCATGGCCGCTTCGGCATTGCCGTGGAACTGGTGGATGAACGCGGCTCCAGCATGGAGGCGCAACGCCTGCTCGGCACGCATGCTGCAGACGACGCGATGGCTGCGGCGGTTATCCTGCAACGCTATCTGGATGCCTTGCCCGCGGTCTGACGCCCGCGGCCTGTCTTGCCCATGCTCAATCCGCAACTTGATCGCCGCGGCGAACTCACACATCTGCTGACCACGGAAGGGCTGCCCCGCCGGCACGTCGAGCGGCTGCTTGACATGGCGCGCGCGCAGTCGGCGTCCGACGATTCGCCGCCGCCTGCGGCGCCGGAAATGCCGGTGTTCCTGTGTTTGCCGGACACGAACACTGCGGACCGCGACGCCTACGCCGCCGCCGCGGCCAGTCTGTCGATGCTGCCGGTGCCGCTGGAGGCGCAAGCCGCCCTGGCGCTTGCCGAGACGGTCGCCGCGCTGGCGCCGGGCGTGCTGATCCTGCGCCACGGCCAGAGCGGCGCGGCCCATTGCGCCGCCGCCCATGCAGCGCCGGGCCTGCACGTGCTCAATGCGGGCGACGGCCGGCATGCCGATCCCGTGCCCGCGCTGGCGCTGGTGCAGGCCATCACCGAGATCAAGCCTGACCTCACCTGCCTCGTCGTGACGCTGGTGGGCGACATCCGCCACGCCGGCGTGGCGCGTTCCGTGATCCATCTGCTGACCACGCTGGGCGTGCCGGAAGTGCGCGTTGCGGCGCCGCGCACGCTGCTGCCGGACGGCCTTGCCCAACTGGGCGTGCGCGCCTGCGCCACGCTGCAGGAAAGTCTGAGCGATGCGGACGTGGTGATCGCGCTGCCGCTGAATGTCGAAGAGATCAGCGGCGCGCAGCTTCCTTCCGCGCGCGAATACGCCTGCACCCACGGCATCACGCCCGCGGCGCTGGCGGCCGCGAAACCCGATGTGCTGCTGTTGCCCGCCGGCCGGCTGGCGCCCGGCGTGGAAGTGGACGGCGACATCGCTGCCGCGCTTGAACCCGCCGAGGCGCGTCTCGCGGCCCTTGAACAACCGCTGCGCGTGGCGGTGCTGCGCGCGCTCGCCGGAGCGGCGCCATGAGGCTGCACATTGCCAACGGCCGGCTGATCGATCCCGCAAACGGCGTGGATGGCCAGCACGACCTCTACATCGCCGCGGGCCGTGTTGTCGCGGTTGGCGCGGCGCCCGACGCCTTCCAGGCCGATCGGCATATCGATGCAAAGGGCCTGGCGGTCCTGCCCGGCCTGATCGACCTGTCGGCACGCGTCGCGCAAGCGGGCAACGCGGGTCACGGGGGATTCGCGCCCGCTGAATTGCGCGCGGCATTGGCCGGTGGCGTGACGCGCCTGGTGCTGCCGCCCGATGCCGAAAGCGCGCCAGACGAACCGACCAAGATCGAGGCGCTGATGCGCCACACGCAGGCAGGGCAGTGCGCCATCCACCCGTTGGGCGCGATGACGGTGGGCCTGGCGGGCGAAACCCTGACGGAAATGGCGCTGCTGGCGCGCGCGGGCTGCATCGCGTTCGCGCAGGGCGAATCCCTGGCGGCCGACACGCGGGTGCTGTGGGGGGCGATGCGCTACGCAAGCGGCCTGGGCCAGACGCTGTGGCTGCGTCCGCAGGACCCCTGGCTTGCACGCGACACCTCGGCCGCCAGCGGCCCGTACGCGGAACGCCTGGGCCTGGAAGGCATGCCGGCGCAGGCAGAGACCGTGGCGCTGCACACGATATTCGAATTGCAGCGCGCGACAGGCGCGCGCGTGCACCTGTCGCGCCTGTCGACAGCGGCCGGCGTGGACCTGCTGCGCGCGGCCCGCCGCGAAGGCCTGCCTGTGACGGCGGATGTGTCCATGAACAGCCTGCTGCTGACAGACGTGGACATCGGCTTCTTCGACACGAATCACCACCTGTCGCCGCCGCTGCGCGGCCAACGCGACCGCGACGCGCTCCAGGCGGCGCTGGCGGACGGCGTGATCGATGCGCTCTGCTCGGATCACACGCCGGTGGACGCCCGCGGCAAGGCGGCCCCGTTCGCGGCCGCCACGCCCGGCGCAACCGGTCTTGAACTGCTGCTGTCGCTGGCCCTGAAGTGGGCGCGCGATGGCCGCCGTCCTGTCGGTGACGCGCTGGCGCGCGTGACGTCGGGCCCGGCCGCGGTGCTGTCCGCCGTCGCGCCGCACCTGGGCCCATGCGGCCACCTGGGTGTGGACGCGCCGGCAGACCTGTGCCTGGCGGACCTGGACACCGAATGGATGGTGATGCCCGCAGCCCTGCAAAGCCGCAGCGCCCAGACACCTTTCGCAGGTATGATGCTGCCCGGTCGAGTGCGAGCCACCGTGGTCGGTGGCCAACCGGCCTGGGAGACTCCAGTTTGAAGCTGCTGCGCTTTGTCCTACGGCTGAGCCTTGTCCTGCCCCTGATCATTTTCGGCCTGCTGAGCGTGGGCCTGGCCTACCCCCTGATGCGCCCCGCGGCCCGCGCCCGCCTGAACCGCCGCTGGTCGCGCTGGCTGATGGCGGCCTGCGGCGTGAAGGTCGTCCTCAAGGGCGAACCCCGCCTGGAAGGCCCTGTGCTGCTGGTGGCCAACCACGTGTCCTGGGTCGACATCTTCGTCCTGAACTCGGCCCGCGCGACATCCTTCGTGGCCAAGAGCGAAATCCGCGCGTGGCCGGTGATCGGCTGGCTGGTCGCCGGCGCGGGCACGCTCTTCATCGAACGCGGCCAGCGCCACGCGGTCCATGCGATGGGGGAGTCGATGCAGGCCCGCTTCAAACAGGGCGACGCGGTGGGGCTGTTTCCGGAAGGCACAACGACCGAAGGCTTCGACCTCCTCCCTTTCCACGCCAGCCTCTTCGAACCCGCCCGCGCGGCGGCTATTGAAATCCAACCCGTGGCGCTGCGGTTCATGCAGCACGGCAAGCGCAGCGGGTACGCGGCGTTTGTGGGTGAAGAGTCGCTGGTGGGTAATCTTTGGCGGGTGCTGGGAGTGACCGGGTTATCCGTCGAAGTGGTCTTTCTGTCGCCGCTGGCTGCGCGTCATCCGGATGGGAGTTTGCCGACGCGGCTGGAACTGTCGCATCAGGCTCGGGATGCGATTGCTCGGGTGCTTTGATTTGCGTGGTTTCTCGCGGGCTGTGGACTAGCACCGTAGGTTTTGCACGCTGCTTGCTGTTGATGCGGTGTTAGTTACTGACGTGTCCGGTTCGGTGGCGGGTTTGATTCTTAAGGCGTCCGGCACGGTGGCGGCCCGGGGCGTGCGGGTCCACGATTGCGGTCCGGAGCCTTCGCTCCGGACT
>NZ_JCBANC010000078.1:0-24863 GCF_059760815.1 Achromobacter sp. 1012554356
GGGGCGGCGGAGGAGGCGGCTCGGGCGTCGTTTCCGGCTCCGGCTCGGGCGGGGGCTTGGGTTGCGGCTTGGGCGGTTCGGGTTGCGGCGTGGGCGGCGGCGAGACGGGCGAATTGCCGTCTGCCCAGAGTTGCACCTGGACGGGGCCAGGGTTCTCGGTATGCCAGTTCACGCCAAAGATCAGGGCAACCAGCAGCAGCAGGTGCACCGCCACAGCCAGAATCATCGAATTCCGGTTGTCGTTGTTGGGCGGGGTGGCCGGCGGGCCGCTGCGGTGTCGAATTATGGGTGGCGTCATGTGCGGTGCATGCCGGCCGGGCCGGCAAAGGGCGGCGCGTTAGCGTTTCTTGGCGGTGGCGGGCTGGGAGGCGGCGCCGGACTGGTCCACCAGCAGGCCCAGGCGGGTGATGCCGTTGGTGCGCAGCTCGTCCATGACCTTCACGACCGTCTCGTAGGGCACCTTGCCGTCGGCGGCGATCACCACTGGCGTTTCCGCGGTAATGCGCGAACGCACTTGCGCGACCAGTTCGGTGCGCGCGATGTCCTGCATGGTGGCGCCGGCTTCGCGCATGCGCAGCGCGATCTTGCCGTCTTCTGAAATCTGGACTTCCAGGGGCTTGACCGGCACGTCGGAGGCGGCGCCCACCGACGGAAGCTGGATCAGCCCGGGCGTGATCAGGGGCGCGGTCACCATGAAGATGACCAGCAGCACCAGCATCACGTCGATGTAGGGCACCACGTTGATGTCGGCCTTCATGCGGCGGCCGGACCTGCCGCGCGAGCTCACCGAGGGCATTAGCGCACCTGCCGTTGCAGAATGTTCAGGAATTCATCGACGAAGCTGTCGAAGCGGATCGAAATGCGGTCGATGTCATTCGTGAAGCGGTTGTAGGCAACCACGGCCGGGATGGCGGCGAACAGGCCGATCGCGGTGGCGATCAGCGCCTCGGCAATGCCTGGGGCCACCGAGGCCAGCGTGGCCTGCTGCATGTTCGACAGGCCGATGAAGGCGTGCATGATGCCCCAGACCGTGCCCAGCAGGCCGATGTACGGGGACACCGAGCCGGCGGACGCCAGGAAGTTGAGATGGGATTCCAGCGAGTCCATTTCGCGCTGGTAAGCGGCGCGCATGGCACGGCGCGGACCGTCCAGCACGGCCGTTGCGTCGCCGCTGGCGTTCCCGCGGCGGGCCTTCAGGAATTCGGTCATGCCGGCATCGAAGATGCGGGCAAGGGCGCCTTGCTCGTCGCGGCGCGAGGCCACGGCCTGTTGCAGCATCGACAGGTCGCCGCCCGACCAGAAGTCGTCTTCGAAGCGGCGCGTCTGGTCATGCGCCCGCTTGATGGCCATGCGCTTGGCGAAGATATAGGTCCAGGACATGATCGAGATGCCCAACAGCATCAGCATGATCAGCTGGACCGGCACGCTGGCGTGCGAAATCAGCGAAAGCAACGACATGTCGTTGGTGACTTGCATGGTTATTCCTGAATGAATTCCAGTTTTGCGCGAATGTCAGCCGGCAACTCCGCCGGCCGCATGTGAACGGCATCGACGCAACAGACTTGGATGTTGCCTTCGGCAAGCAGTTCCCCGTTGCGCTCCGCGCGCTGCGCGAAGTGTATCGAAGCGCGGCCCAGTTTGGTGACTCGGCTGCGTATGGTAAGCAAATCGTCCAGTCTGGCCGGTTTGCGGTAGGACATGTCCAAGGCGCGGACAACGAACAACCGTTGCTCGCTGGCGGCCAGTCCGGACTGGTTGACGCCAAGGTCCCGCAGCCATTCGGTGCGGGCCCGCTCCAGGAATTTCAAGTAGTTGGCGTAGAAAACCACCCCGCCGGCATCCGTGTCTTCATAGTAGACGCGGACTTGCAGGGTGGATTCGGCGGACTTCGGGTCGGTCACGTTACTCAAATGATGATGGTGCAGATCGGGACGCGGGAAGTCCGTAGCAACTATAGGGTTAGAGCGTGTCGAGCTTGGTCAGCACGGCCTCAAGCGCGGACTCTACCGGAATCTTGGCCGCTTCGGTTTCCCGACGGGCCTGCAATTCCACCACACCATCGTTCAGGCCGCGTTCTCCAACTGTTACACGCAGCGGCGCACCGATCAATTCCCACTCGGCAAACATGACGCCGGGGCGGGCATCGCGGTCGTCCAGCACCACATCGACGCCACGCGCCAGCAGGGATTCATAGAGCTTTTGGGCGGTGTCACGCACCGTTTCACTTTTGCCCCAGCCCACCGGGCAGATCACGACCTCGAACGGCGCGAGCGCACGGGGCCAGATGATGCCGCGCGCGTCGTGGTTCTGCTCGATGGCGGCGCCCACGATGCGGGTCACGCCGATGCCGTAGCAGCCCATTTCCAGCACGGCCGGCTTGCCGGTTTCATCCAGGAACGTGGCCTTCAGGGCTTCGGAGTATTTCTTGCCCAGGTAGAAGACGTGGCCCACTTCGATGCCGCGCTGGATCGACAGCGTGCCCTTGCCGTCGGGCGAGGGGTCTCCGGCGACCACGTTGCGCAGGTCGGCAACGAGTTCGGGCTCGGGCAGGTCGCGGCCCCAGTTCACGCCCTGGGTGTGGAAATCTTCGCGGTTGGCGCCGCACACGAAATCGGCCATGTTGGCCACGGTGCGGTCGGCGATCACGTGGACCGGCTTGGCCGTCTTGACCGGGCCCAGGTAGCCGGGCTTGCAGCCGAAGTGCTCGACGATCTCGGTTTCGGTGGCAAAGCGGAAGCCCGCCAGGCCCGGCAGCTTGCCCGCCTTGATTTCATTCAGTTCATGGTCGCCGCGCAGCAGGAGCAGCCAGATGTCGACCTTGCCCTTTTCGCCATCGGTGGCCAGGACGATCGACTTGATCGTGCGTTCCAGCGCAATGCCCAGCAGCGTGGCCACGTCCTCGCACTTGGCGGCGCCGGGCGTCGCAACGTCTTCCATCGCCTGGGCGGCGGCCGCGCGGATCGGGTACAGGCTGGGCGCCTCGGCCAACTCGATGTTGGCGGCGTAGTCCGAGTCTGCGTTGTAGACCAGCAGGTCTTCGCCCGTGTCGGCGATCACCTGGAACTCGTGGCTGCGCGTGCCGCCGATGGAGCCCGTGTCGGCCGCCACCGCGCGGAACTCCAGGCCCAGGCGGCCGAAGATGCGCATGTAGGCGGCGAACATGGTGTCGTAGCTCTGCTGGGCGCCGGCTTCGTCGCGGTCGAAGGAGTACGCATCCTTCATCGTGAACTCGCGTCCGCGCATCAGGCCGAAGCGCGGACGGCGCTCGTCCCGGAACTTGGTCTGAATGTGATAGAAGTTCAGCGGCAACTGGCGGTAGCTGTGGATTTCATTGCGCGCGATGTCCGTGATGACTTCCTCGGACGTCGGCTGCAGCACGAAATCGCGCTGGTGCCGATCCTTGATGCGCAGCAGTTCGGCGCCGTATTGCTCCCAGCGGCCGGATTCCTGCCAGAGTTCGGCCGGCTGCACCACGGGCATCAGCAATTCGATGGCGCCCGCCGCGTTCATTTCTTCGCGGATGATCGCCTCGACCTTGCGGATGACCTTCAGGCCCAGCGGCATGTAGGTGTAGATGCCGCCCGCGAGCTTGCGGATCATCCCGGCGCGGGTCATCAGCTGGTGGCTGGCGACTTCCGCTTCGGACGGGGCTTCTTTGAGGGTGTTGATGTGGTAGTTGGATGCGCGCATGTTTAAAGGTGGCAGCAGATACGTATAATCGACCGTAATTGTATTGAATTCGGTGGGGGTGGCCCATGCTTGACCGCGAAGGCTACCGCCCCAATGTCGGCATCATTCTCGTCAACACTAGAAACGAGGTCTTTTGGGGCAAGCGTATCAGGGAACATGCGTGGCAGTTCCCCCAGGGCGGCATCAAGTATGGCGAAAGCCCGGTGCAGGCCATGTATCGCGAACTCCATGAAGAAGTGGGCCTGAAGCCCGAGCATGTCCGTATTTTGGGGCGTACACGCGATTGGTTACGTTATAACGTGCCCGATCACTTTGTCCGGCGTGAGTGGCGTGGCCACTATAAAGGACAAAAACAGATTTGGTTCTTGTTGCGCCTGGTGGGACGTGACAGTGATGTTTGCTTGCGCGCGACGCAGCATCCGGAATTCGACGCCTGGCGCTGGAGCCAGTACTGGGTTCCACTGGATGCTGTCATCGAGTTCAAGCGAGACGTCTATACCCAGGCGTTGAACGAGTTGTCGGCTATCCTCTTTCGGCGCCATCACGAGACCCGCTACCTGCGCCAACGGGTGCATGGTCAGCGGGCAGCAGAGAATTTGCCCGAAGGAACGGACGGTCATGCGCATATTGTTGGTTGAAGACGAACGGGACATGGCGTCCTGGCTGATGCGCGCGCTCGCCCAGAGCGGATTCGTGCCCGATCACGCGGCAGACGCGCGCACGGCCGAAGCCTTCATGGCGGGCACCGAATACGATGCCATCGTCATGGACTTGCGCCTGCCCGACAAGCATGGCCTCGTCGTCCTCCGAGAAATGCGCAACCGCGACGACCGCACGCCCGTCCTGCTCCTGACCGCGCAGGGCGCGCTGCAGGATCGCGTGCGCGGCCTGAATCTCGGCGCCGACGACTTCCTGACCAAACCCTTCGCGCTCGAAGAACTCGAAGCCCGTCTGACGGCGCTTGTGCGCCGCAGCCGCGGCCGCCAGCATCCGCGCCTGCAATGTGGCTCCCTGTCCTACGACAGCGAAAGCCGTGCGTTCACGCTGGATGGATCGCTGCTGTTCCTGACTCCGCGCGAACACGCCGCCCTGGCGGCGCTGCTGACGCGCAGCGGCTATCCGGTGGATAAGTCGCAGTTGTTCGGCAAGGTCTTCACACACGACAGCGAAGCCAATCCGGACGCCATCGAGGTCGTGCTGCACCGCCTGCGCAAGAAGCTGGCCGGCAGCGACGTGCGCATCGTGACCGTGCGCGGGCTGGGCTACATGCTGGAAAGCGTCGCCAGCGAGTCCGCGGAACCCTAAGTGAGCCTGCGGATACCCGGACTGCCGCGCGTCGGCATCCGCGCGCTTCTCATCATTCTGCTGCTGCCCGGCGTGGTGGTGCTGCTCGTTATCGACAGCCTGAACGACTACCGCACCCTGGCCGAGATCACCAACGAAGCCTACGACAGCGCCTTGGTCGAACCAGCGCGCGTGCTGGAAAGCAGCCTGGAATTCACGCCCGACGGCAACCTGCAGGTGGCCACGCCGCTGTACGCGCAGGTCATGCTCGAATCGCGGGCGGGCCTGCGCAAGTATTTCCGCATCGAGGAAATCGATCCGCCCCTGCCCGACGGTGCGGCCGTGCCGCCGACGCAGGGCAAGACGCTGCTCGGCATGCCGGAGATGCCGCGCCCGCCGTCCTGGCCCCGGTCCAACGGCCAACCCATCTTCTACGACAGCGTGTACCGCAACGACCCCGTGCGCGTCGTGTCGGTCGTGCGGGATCTCTATTACCAGGGCCAGCATCGCCAGGTGCTCGTCGTCGTGGCAGAAAGCACCGGCAAGCGCATCGAGGCCGAGAACAACGCGCGGCGCCAGGAAATCCTGCGCGATTCGCGGATGCTGGCGCTGGTCGTGCTGCTGGTCTGGTGGGGCGTGTCCTGGGCCCTGAAGCCGCTGCGCCGGCTGCAGGCTGACATCCGCGCACGCCGGCCCGACGACCTGACGCCGCTGGACGCCTCGCGCGTACCGAGCGAAGTCGCACCGCTCGTCGAAGCCGTCAATCACCACATTGCCCGCTACCGGCGGGTGCTGGACGAACAATCCAACTTCCTTGCCGACGCCTCGCATCAATTGCGCACGCCGCTCGCCATCATGCTGACGCAGGCCCAGTACACCCTGCGGGAACGCGATCCTGCGCGGGTGCGCGAAGGACTGCGCGCCATCGTCGACCAGCTCGGGCGCACGCGCCGGCTGACCGAGCAGCTGCTGTCTCTGGCGCACGCCCACCAGGCCGGCCAGACCCCGCGCCAATTGCTCGACATGAACGCCGTGTCGCGCGAAGTCGTGCTGCAGTACCTGCCGCTGGCGCACGAAAAGCAGCAGGACCTGGGCTGGGTGCAGGCCGACCCGGAAGACGGCCAGGACACGCCGGTGCCGGTGTCCGGCAACGAGGCCGAACTGCACGAGGCCCTGTCCAATCTCGTGCACAACGCCATCCATTACGCACCCATCGGCGCGCGCATCACGGTTTCCGTGTGCCGCACCGACAGCCGCGTCCAGGTCTCCGTATCCGACAACGGGCCCGGCCTGGAGCCCGTTATGCGCACGCGCGCATTCACGCGTTTCGAGCGCGTGGGCATGGACAAGCCGGTGACCTCCTCCGGTTCCGGCCTGGGTCTGGGCATCGCACGCGCCTATGCCCGGCGCAACGAAGGCGACATCGAACTGCGCGATGGCGAGCCCAACGACCAGGGCGGCGTCGGCCTCGCGTCGGTGCTGTGGCTGCCGCTGGCGCCCACCGTGTCGCAGTACCCGCGCCCCGCCGAGGTCCAGCTCAAGGGCGACCAATAGTTGGGTGATGAATAAGAAGGCGCTTCACAACGCGGCTACTTATTCATCGCTCCTTCTTCAAGGCCCGCGTCTTCACTGCCCGCTTTTTTCGCGCACACCGCGCCTGCCGATCAGGGATAACCCCCGGATTCAGGAATGCGACAGCGCACAGAAAGCGGATTAGCAGCTTCCTTCCGTAATCTGCGGTCCGGCCTGTCGTCAGGGGCCGGGCGCTGTCCGCTTCGTGCAGCGCATGAAAGGCCGGCGCGGTCCGGTACAAGGAAGGAGGACGGAAGTGAAAAAGACAATCAACAGAAAGGACTATTACGGCGGCGCGCTGATGGTCCTGATCGGCCTGGCCGCTGTCTATGGCGGCACGGACTATCACATCGGCTCGCTCAGCCACATGGGCCCGGGCTTCTTTCCCGCGGCGCTCGGCGGCCTGCTGGCGCTGACGGGCTTGCTGATCGCGATGTCCGCACGCTCGGCGGAACCCTCGACGCCCGCGCCCGCTGAAGGCCACCCCACCGGCATGCCCGATATCAGGGGCAGCGTCTGCATCCTGCTCGGCATCCTGGCCTTCCTGCTGCTGGGTCATTACGGCGGCCTGCTGCCCGCCACGTTCGCCATCGTCTTCATCTCGGCGCTGGGCGACCGCAAGAACACGATCAAACAGGCCATCCTGCTGTCGGTCGCCATGTCCGCGATCGCGGTCGTCGTTTTCTGGTGGGCGCTGCAACTGCAGCTTCCGCTGTTCCGCTGGGGTTGATGCGCCATGATTTCTCAAGCTTTGGTAGACCTTTGGTACGGCTTTGGCGTCGCGTTCCAATGGCACAACCTGATGTGGTCGTTCTTTGGCGTGCTGGTGGGCAACCTCATCGGCGTGCTGCCCGGCATGGGCGCGCTGTCCGCGATTTCCATCCTCTTGCCGCTGACCTACGTCATGCAGCCCGTGCCCGCCATCCTGATGCTGGCCGGCATTTTCTATGGCTCGCAGTACGGGGGCGCCATCGGCGCCATCCTGCTCAACCTGCCGTCGCATCCGCCGCACGCGGTCACGTGTCTTGATGGTTATCCACTGACCAAGCAGGGCAAGGGCGGAACAGCGCTCGGCATCACGATGATCTGCTCGTTCTTCGCGGCGTCGGTCGGCATCATCGTCATGATCTTTGCCTCGCCGCTGCTGGTGGAGATCGCGTTCAAGTTCGGCCCGACCGAAATCTTCTCGATCATGCTGTTGGGCCTATTGGCTGGCGCCACCATGTCGCGCGGCTCGCCGCTCAAGGGCGTGGCGATGACGCTGTTCGGCCTGATGTGCGGCGTGGTCGGCACCGACGTGAACACGGGCACCATCCGGTTTTCGTTCGGCCTGCTCGACCTCTCCGATGGACTGGAACTGGTCGCGATCTCGATGGGCCTGTTCGGCGTGGCCGACTTCCTGATGAGCGTGAACCGCATGACCATCATCGGCAGCGGCGCCAAGCTGCGTCTGCGCGACATGCGGCCCAGCAAGCAGGAACTGAAGACCGCCTTCTGGCCCATGGTGCGCGGCACGGCCGTCGGCACGCTGTTCGGCGCCATGCCCGGCACCGGCCCGACCATCACCACGTTCGTCGCCTACGCGCTGGAACGCAAGGTCTCCAAGACGCCTGAAAAGTTCGGCACCGGCATGATCGCCGGCGTGGCATCGCCCGAAGCGTCGTCGCACTCCAAGACGCAGGTCGACTTCATCCCGACGATGAGCCTGGGCATTCCGGGCGACGCCGTGATGGCGCTGATCCTGGGCGCGCTGCTGATCCAGGGCATCCAGCCCGGCCCGCAGCTCATCACTGAGCACCCGGACATCTTCTGGGGCCTGATCGCCAGCTTCTGGGTGGGCAACGTGCTGCTCATGGTGCTGAACGTGCCGCTCATCGGCGTGTGGGTCAAGCTGCTGCAGGTGCCGTACCGCTACCTCTTCCCCTCAGCGCTGTTCTTCATCGCGGTGGGCGTCTACAGCACGCAGAACAGTCTCTTCCAGATCTGGGAAGTGCTGGCCTTCGGTGTGATCGGCGCGGTTCTGATGACGCTGGAATTCTCGGTGGCGCCCATTCTGCTGGGTTTCGTGCTCGGCCCCATGGTCGAAGAGAATTTCCGCCGTGCACTGCTGCTGTCGCGCGGTGACCTGGCCGTGTTCGTCGAGCGTCCGATCAGCGCGTGGTTCATTGGCGCAAGCGCCTTGCTGATCGCGCTGCAGGTCTGGGCCTTCGTGCGCCGCAACAAGGGCAAGAACAAGCCCGAGGTGCCGCAGACCGCCTGATGCCTTGCCCTGCAGGTGGCACACGCGGCCCGGCTTTTGCCGGGCCGTTTGATTTGTGCGGCGGCATCCCTCATGCTTTGGCTTTTCTTCGCCAGCCCGCTGCCACCATGCACATTCTCTTTGCTTGTCCCCATCACGATCCTGACGCCTGGGTGCCTCGCCTCGAGGCCGCCATGCCCGGCTGCCGTATTTCGGTATGGAATCCCGACGGCCCGCCGTCCGGCGCGGAGGTCGCGCTGGTGTGGCGTCCGCCCGTCCAGCTCTTCCAGCACGAAACCGGCTTGCAGACGCTCTTCAATCTTGGTGCAGGCGTCGATGCCTTGCTGAAGATGCCGGAGATCCCCGCCCACGTGCGCATCGTGCGCCTTGAAGACGCCGGCATGTCAGTGCAGATGGCCGAATACGCGCTGTATGCGCTGCTGCGCGTCTCGCGCGATTTCGAAGCCTTCGACCAGGCTCAGGCCCGGCAGCATTGGGACACCCGCGAGGGCACCCGGCAGGCCGACTGGCCCGTGGGCGTTCTCGGGCTGGGGCAGGTGGGGGCGCGCGTGGCGCAGACGCTGGCCGAGTTCGGCTATCCCGTGGCCGGCTGGTCACGCTCGCCGCGCGACATTCCCGGTGTCGAATCCTTTGCTGGCGAGGCCGCCTTGCCCGCGTTTCTGGGCCGCACGCGCTTTCTGGTCAACGTGCTGCCGCTGACGCCCGACACTCAGGGCATCCTGAATCGCGAAACGCTGTCGCAGTTGCTGCCTGGCGCGCATCTGGTCAACGTGGGACGCGGCGAGCATCTGGTCGAGGACGATCTGGTGCAGATGCTCGAAGAGGGCGAGATCGCGGGCGCCACGCTCGACGTCTTTCGCACCGAACCGCTGCCCAAGGACCATCCTTTCTGGCACGACCCGCGCGTCCACGTCACGCCGCATATCGCCGCACGCACGCTGCGCGACGAAAGCATCGAACAGATCGCGGGCAAGGTCGCGCGGCTGATGCGCGGCGAATCCATCACCGGCGTGGTGGAGCGCTCGCGCGGCTACTGAGGCGCGGGCGTCACGTCCTTCTCCAGCCGCTGGTACATCGAGGGCAGGCGCTGCGACAGAAAATCCAGCAGCGTCCGCACGGCGGGCATCATGCCCCGCCGTGACGGATAAATGCAGTGCACGATGCCCTCGGGCGACTGCCATTGCGGCAGCACCGGCACCAACTGCCCGCGTCGCAGTTCCTCTTGCGTGGCGATCGACGGCAGCAACGCGATGCCGCGTCCGCGCACGGCGGCTTCCGTCAGCACGATGAAGTCGTTGCACGACAGTTGCGGCTTCAGCTCGATCTGCACCTCTTCGCCCTTGTCATTGCGCAGGGGCCACCGGACTTCGTTTTGCGGATCGCTGAAGCTCAGCGTGACGTGCGAGGCCAGATCCTGCGGCGTATCCGGCGCGCCGTGGCGCTGCAGATATCCCGGACTGGCCACCAGCGTGCCGCGCGCCGTGCCCAGGTGCCGGACAACCAATTCTGCATCCGTGTCGAGCTTCGTGCGCACCCGCAGCGCCAGGTCCACGCCCTCGCGGATCAGGTCCACCCGCCGGTTGGTCACCAGCAATTGCACCGATATCGCCGGCCACGCATCCAGGAATTCCGGCAGCAGGGGCGCCAGCACGTCCTGGGCGATCGACACGGGGCAGCTCACGATCACCGGGCCGGTCGGCTCCGCCTGCAATTGCCGCATGGCATCGTCCGCCGCGCGCGCCGACGCGGCCATTTCCCGGCAGTAGTGCAGGTAGCGCTCGCCGGCGGACGTCAGCCGCAGCCGGCGCGTCGTGCGCTGCAAAAGGCGCACGCCCAGGCTTTCTTCCAGATGGGATATACGGCGGGATAGACGGGATTTTGGAATGTCCAGCGCGCGCGCTGCGGCGCTGAAGCCTCCTTGCTCGACGACTTGCGAAAAATAGTAGAGGTCATTGAGATCTTGCATGATTGTTCTATGTTTGGAACGAACAGTTCATCATACCCGTATTTATGTATTCAATCGGTCCCGCTACAGTCTCGCCATGCACAACGGATCTGCCAACGCCGCCCAAGCGGCAAGGCCCCGCCCGATCATCCTGACGGGTGCGGCGCTGACAGATCCAGACCGTCCGCCCCGGGCGGGCCCACTGGAGATATCTGCAATGAAAACCCTGGTCATCCTTTCCTCGATTCTCGGCGAACGTTCCAACAGCAAGCAATTGGCCGATCATCTGATCGCCCGCGTCAAGGCGTCCAATCCGGCCTCGGCCATCAAGGTCCGCGACATCGGCACGCAACCCATTCCTTACTTCGACGGCAACACCGCTGGCGCCCTGTTCACGCCGGCTGAATCGCGCACCGTTGAACAGCAACGTCTGGTGGAACTGAGCGACTCCCTCGTCGCCGAGCTCATGGAAGCCGACCGCATCGTCTTTGCCGTGCCCGTGTACAACTTCAATCTGCCGGCGCAGTTCAAGTCTTATCTGGATCACCTGGCGCGGGCCGGTGTCACGTTCCGTTATACGCCGGAAGGCGTGCCCGAGGGGCTCGTCAAGGGTAAACAGGTGGTCGTGCTGACGGCGCGCGGCGGCAAGGCGGAAGGCACACCGTCCGACACGATGACGCCGTACCTGCGCCAGATGCTGGCATTCCTGGGCATGACCGAAGTCACCTTCATTGCCGCGGAAGGCATGGCCATGGGTGAAGTGGCCGCGCTGGAAGGATTGGCCCTGGCCAAGCAGCGCATCGACGCGCTGCTGCCGGCCGCCCGCGAAGCCTCGCTCGCCGCCTGACCTCGCGCGGCGACATCACGAAAAAAGGCGAGCCGGAAGGCTCGCCTTTTCATTGGCCGGAAATTGCCGGCTTGGATGGCACGCTTAGTCGCGCAGGCGCTTGATGAGGCTGGACGTGTCCCAGCGTCCGCCACCCAGTTTCTGGACGTCGCCATAGAACTGATCCACCAGCGCGGTCAGCGGCAGGCGCGCGCCGTTGTTGCGCGCCTCGGCCAGCACCAGGCCCAGATCCTTGCGCATCCAGTCCACCGCGAAACCGAAGTCGAACTTGTCGTCGACCATGGTGCCGCCGCGGTTCTCCATCTGCCAGCTCTGCGCCGCGCCCTTGCTGATGACGTCCAGCACCTGCTTCATGTCCAGATCGGCCGCCTGGCCGAACGCGATGGCTTCGGACAGGCCCTGCACGATACCGGCGATGCAGATCTGGTTGACCATTTTGGCAAGCTGGCCGGCGCCCGGAGGGCCGACCAGTGTGACCGCGCGGCCAAAGCACTGGGCCACGGGCTTGATGGCGTCGAACACCGGCTGCTCGCCGCCGCACATGACCGTCAGCGCGCCATTGACGGCGCCAGCCTGACCGCCCGACACGGGCGCATCAACGAAGTTCAGGCCCAGCTCCTTGGCTTTCGCGTGGAGTTCGCGCGCCACATCGGCCGAAGCCGTCGTGTGGTCGACGAACACGGCGCCCGGCGCCATGCCGGCGAACGCGCCGTCCGGACCCAGCACGACGCTGCGCAGGTCGTCGTCGTTGCCCACGCAGGCAAAGACGATCTGCGCGCCGGCAACGGCTTCGCGCGGGGTGGCCGCGCTATGGCCGCCAAACTCGGCGACCCAGGCCTGCGCCTTGGCGGGGGTCCGGTTGTAGACAGTGACGTCGTGCCCGGCGCGGGCCAGGTGACCGGCCATGGGCAAGCCCATCACGCCCAATCCGAGGAAAGCGACTTTCTGGGCTACGGCTGCGTCGTAGCTCTTGGTACCGATCGTTGCCATGCAATGGGCTCCGCTGAATAAGGGTAGGTCTGTTTCAGGACACTAACCTTAACGCAATCAAAAGCCGGCGGCGAGTCCATCTCTGCGGCTGTCGCTGGCGCTGACGTAGCCGTCGACGGCCGGATCACCCAGCCGCCAGATGAATTGCCCCGAACCAAAGTCCATGTAGGGATCGTCCATTCCCTGCAGCACATGGCCGCGCTCGCGCAGTCCTTGCGCGATGGCGGGGGACACCGTCGGCTCCAGGTCCACCTCCAGGCCGCGGTTCCACTTCCAGCGCGGCGCGTCGCACGCGGCCTGCGGCTGCTGGCCATAGTCCAGCATGCGCACCAGCGCCTGCATTTGTCCCTGCGGCTGCATGTTGCCGCCCATGACGCCAAAGCTCATCACCGGTGCGCCATCCCGCATCAGAAAACCCGGAATGATCGTGTGGAACGGCCGCTTGCCGCCCGCGACTACGTTGGCGTGATCGGGATCGGTGCTGAATCCGTGTCCGCGGTTCTGCAGGCTGACGCCCGTGCCCGGCACCACGACGCCGGATCCGAACCCCATGTAGTTCGATTGGATGAAACTGACCATCATGCCGTTGCGGTCAGCGGCGGTCAGGTAGACCGTACCGCCTTGCGGCGCGTGGCCGGTCGCGAAGGTCTGTGCCGTTCGCGGATCGATCAGACGCGCCCGTTCGGCCAGGTAGTCGGCGCGCAGCATCTGCTCCGGCGCGACCCGCATGTGACGCGCATCGGCCACGTGCGCGTAGACATCGGCAAACGCCAGTTTCATCGCTTCGATCAGCAGGTGCTGCGTCTCGGGATGATCGACCGGACGCGCCGCCAGATCGAAGTTCTGCAGGATGCCGAGTGCGATCAGTGCTGCGATGCCCTGGCCGTTGGGTGGAATCTGGTGCAGCGTATGGCCGCGGTACGACTGGCTGATCGGGGTGACCCACTCGGGCGCGTAGTCTGCCAGATCCTTCAGCGTCAGGGCCGCGTCGTGCGCCTGCGCGTGCGCCACCAGCTTGTGCGCCGTCTCGCCTTCGTAGAAGTCGCGCCCGCCGGTTGCGGCAATGCGCTTGAGCGTCGCCGCCGCGCCTTGCAGGACGAAGTGTTCGCCGGTGTGCGGGGCACGCCCGCGCGGCAGGAAATGATCGGCAAAGCCAGGCTGCGGTTGCAGCATGTCGGCCTGCGCCGTCCACTTCTGGTGCACCATCGGCGTGATCGCGAAGCCGCGCTCGGCGTATTCAATGGCGGGCGCCAGGATGTCGACGAAAGACAGGCGGCCCAACTTTTCGTGCAACGCAGCCCAGCCGGCCACGCAGCCCGGGACGGTCACGCTGTCCCAACCCCGCGCCGGCACCGCGCTCTGATGCTTGCGCCGGAAGTAGTCCACATTCCAGGCGGCGGGCGCCGGTCCGGAAGCGTTAAGCCCATGCAGCTTCGCGCCGTCCCAGATGATGGCAAAGCAATCCGAACCCAAACCGTTGCTGACGGGCTCGACCAGCGCCAGCGTTGCTGCCGCGGCAATCGCCGCATCCACGGCATTGCCGCCTTGCGCCAGAATGCGCAGGCCCGCCTGGGCGGCCAGCGGTTGGGAGGTGGCGACAACATTGCGGGCAAAGACGGGCGTGCGGGTACTCGGATACGGATTCTTCCAGTCGAAATTCATGTCGAATCATCGCGTGGGGTAAACCCGTAGCTTAACGTAGATGAAATCGGCCAGGTACGATTTGTTGCTGTAGGTAATTTTCAGTAGTCATCAGCCGGATGGCGCAGGGCGCGCCCAAAGAAAAACCCCGGGGCAGGCCCGGGGTTTTGGAGGACAGCGCCGCGGCAGGGCGGCGGCTGAGCTTTACTCTTCTTCGACGAAGGTTTCTTCGCGCTTCTTGCGGATGGCCGGCAGGGCCACCAGGATCACCAGGAACACGGCGACGGCCAGCAGGGAAGCCGACAGCGGACGCGTCACGAAGGTGGTGAAGTCGCCGCGGGACAGCAGCAGGGCACGGCGGAAGTTCTCTTCCATCATGGGACCCAGCACCAGGCCCAGCAGCAGCGGAGCGCCTTCGCACTTCAGCTTCGACCACACATATCCGATGATGCCGAACATGGCCGTCGTGAAGATGTCGAACGGGTTGTAGTTAAGTGAATACACACCGATCGTGCAGAACACCAGGATCGCCGGGAACAGGATGCGGTAGGGCACCTTCAGCAGCTTGACCCACAGGCCGATCAGCGGCAGGTTCAGCACCACCAGCATCAGGTTGCCGATCCACATCGAAGCGATCAGGCCCCAGAACAGCTCCGGGTGGCTCGTCATGACTTGCGGGCCGGGCTGGATGTTGTGAATCGTCATGGCGCCCACCATCAGCGCCATCACGGCGTTGCCGGGGATACCAAGCGTCAGCAGCGGAATGAACGAGGTCTGGGCTGCGGCATTGTTCGCCGATTCCGGGCCTGCCAGGCCGGCCGGGTGGCCCTTGCCGAAGCGTTCCGGATTCTTCGAGATCTTCTTTTCCAGCGTGTAGGAAGCGAACGAGGACAGCACCGCGCCACCGCCCGGCAGAATACCCAGGGCCGAACCCAGGGCCGTGCCACGCAGCACGGCGGGAGCGGCTTCCTTGAATTCCTGCTTGTTGGGATACAGCGTGCCGATCTTGTCGGTGATGTCGACGCGGTTTTCCTTCTGCTCCAGGTTGGTCATGATTTCGGCAAAGCCGAACACGCCCATGGCCACGATGGCGAAGTCGATACCGTCTTGCAGTTCCGGCACGCCGAAGTCGAAGCGGGCAACGCCCGAGTTGACGTCGGTACCGACCATGCCGAGCAGCAGGCCCAGGATGATCATCGCGATTGCCTTGGGCAGCGAACCCGAGGCCAGCACCACGGCGCCAACCAGGCCCAGGCACATCAGCGAGAAGTATTCGGCGGGGCCGAACTTGAACGCGACTTCAGCGAGCGGGGGCGCAAAGGCAGCCAGCAGCAGCGTGGCAACGCAACCGGCGAAGAACGAACCCAGCGCGGCAATTGCCAGCGCGGCGCCCGCCCGGCCGTTGCGGGCCATCTGGTGACCGTCCAGCACGGTCACCACCGCGGACGTTTCTCCTGGCAATGCCACAAGAATGGCTGTCGTGGAGCCGCCGTACTGGGCGCCGTAGTAAATACCCGCCAGCATGATCAGGCCGGCCACCGGGGGCAGCACGTACGTGATCGGCAGCAGCATTGCGATGGTCGGGACGGGGCCGATGCCCGGCAGCACGCCGATCAGCGTCCCCAGGATGCAGCCCAGCAGTGCGTACAGCAGGTTCTCGGGCGTGAACGCCACCGAGAAACCCATCATCAGGTTGTCAAACAATTCCATGACCGGTTGCTCCTTAGTTCATGCCCAGAAACGACGGCCACAGCGGGAAAATCAGCCCCAGCCCCTTGATGAATGCCAGGTACGTGAAGACCACCAGGAAGATGCCGTTGGCGATGGCGACCTTCAGGTTGAATTCATGGCTGGCAAGGCTGCTGACGATCACCAGCACGAACACCGAGATGTACACGCCCAGCAGCTTCAGGATCAGACCGTACAGAACGACGGAGCCCACCACCAGGAAGACGATGCGCCAGTCGAACTTGTCGACGTGAGTTTCATGGGCTTTCTTGGACAGCGAGCCAAGCAGCACGATGGCGCCGAGCAATGCAAGAACAATGCCTAGCCAGAAAGGAAAGTACCCTGGGCCCATTCGGGCAGCAGTACCCATTTGGTAGCTGCTGGCCTGCCAGGCGAATCCCAGTCCAAGGGCGATGAACATCACCCCCGACCAGAAGTCCTGTCGATTGCGTAGCTGCATGATTGGTTGGCTCCTGTTTACAGCATGTAGATAAAAGAGGTTTGTAGCCGGAGAGTCGCTCGCCGAAAGGCGAGTGACAGGCACAAAAAAGGCACTTCGGGGTGCCATTAATTATTCTGAAAGCGACGTCGTGGTTTCTTGAAAGGCCGAATGGTAATGGACGCCTGCCACGCTGCAAACCCTGTAAGGTCGGTGAAAGCCTGGGGTTTTCCCTAAAATTGGGGAACTCCCGATCCCCGTTTGTAACGCGGCCGGAAGTTTGAGGGCTTTTTGAAAGCTAAGTGAAAGTTTATAGAAAGAATCGCGAAAGCCGGATCAGCCGGATGCGGCAATTTCGACGGAGGGGGACTTTTCTTGGCAGGCAGGAGCCGGTAACCTTCGCGCGCCGAATCCCAACCGTATTTCCTACTGAATATTGCCGGGTTTCTCACCTTGCGTGAAGAGGCCCGGTCCAACCCAGGATGGTTTACGATAGCGCTCATGCTGCAAGATCTAGACCAACTCGCCGCCCGAATCGGGCAACTGGTGCAACGCACCCGCCAACTCCACGCCGAGCGTGACGCGTTGCGTCTTCGCCTGAACGACTTCGAAGCCGAACAGCGCGTGCTCAAGCAGCGCGCTGCTGACCGCGAGGCCGAGGTCGTCACGCTGCAAAGCAAGCTTCAAGATAACGACGGTGCCGTCTCGGCCCTGCTCGAAGAAGCCAAGCGGTCGGAAGCCGCGCTGCGCGAACAACTGGCTCGCGAAACCGCCGAGCGCCACGCGCTCGAGTCGCGCTTCGCCGCTCGCGAAAGCGAACTGCAGGGTAGCCTGCAATCGCGCGATACAGAACTACAGCGTTTGCGTGTGGCTGCCGCGTCGGCCCGCGAGCGCATCGACGCCGTACTGGCCCGCTTGCCGGGTGCGCCGTCCGGAGAGCAACACTAATGGAACGTGTAGACGTATCGATCCTCGGCCGTGAGTATTCACTTGCATGCTCCGTCGAAGAAAAGCCCACGCTGCTGGCCGCGGTCCGCCATGTCGATCAGCTCATGCTGCGCATCCAGGGCACGGGTAAGGTGTCCAGCAATGAACGCATCGCAGTGATGGCCGCATTGCAGATCGCCGGCGAGCTGCTCGCAATGAAAGCGCCTGACGGTCCGCTTGGCGGTTTGGCGGTCGGCGACTTCAAGAGTAGAATTGAGGACATGAACGCAGTACTCGATGACGCCTTGTCGGGTCAGGAAAAACTGCTTTAACGTTCATACGCTGAATTCAAGATTTTCAAGTTTGTCCCTGCCGTGTTCGTGACTAGGCCATACATTCTCTGAACCTATGTCTTTTTGGCATATTGGTTGCGGGAGTGCAGAGCTGGAGTGATTGTCTCTCGCAGACGAACCCGATGCTCTTCGGAACGCGACCACCTTGAACCTCAGGGTTCGAGATGCCGGCCTTGACGGCACAGGCGGGGCATCTATCCCAGCGGACCTGCCATAGCGCAGGTCCGCGTCGGGTGCCTCTCGGCAAATCCCCTTCGTCCTCCCACATAGGACCAGTCCATGTTCAAACCCCCCGTTTTTTCGCTCACCAAGCTTGGTGCGGCGTGCGCAGCCGTGGCCGCCATTGCTGTGGCTCAACCCGTTTTCGCGCAAGCCCAGGCACCCGCAGCGATGACCGCCGCCGAGCCGGCCGAGAACCGTTCGCCGGAACTGACCTTGCAGGCGATGGCGTCTTCCGAGGTCAAGCAGGACACCGTCCGCATCGCCCTGTCGGCCGAAGTCGAAGCGCCGGATCAGCCGGCCGCCGGCCAGAAGCTGACTGCCGCGCTCGAAGACGCGGTCAAGCGCGCTCGCGACACCAAGGACGTGGAAGTGCGCACCAGCAACTTCAATGTCTGGCCCAACATGAACACCAAGGGAAAGATCGCGTCGTGGCGCGGCCAGGGCGAGATCGTGCTCGAATCGAAGGACTTCGCGGCGGCCGCTGCGCTGGCTGCCAAGCTTTCCGACAAGACAGCCATTTCCAACATCAGCTTCTCGCTGTCGAACGCTGCGCGTGAAGCCGAAGAGCGCAAGCTTCTGAAAGAAGCGGCGCAGGCGTTCAAGGACCGGGCATTGGCTGCGGCCAACGCGTTCGGTTTCTCCGGCTACCGCCTGTCCAAGCTCGAACTCGGCGGTTCCGGCGCTCCCGCGCCGATGCCGCGCATGATGGGCGCGGCCATGGCGAAAGGCGGTTCCTTCAGCAGCGCCGACGTCAGCGTTCCCCTCGAAGCAGGGAACGTGACGGTCAGCGTCGCCGTCAACGGGACGATCGTTTTGCAGTAAGACTGAACATGATGGCGCCCAGGGCGACCATCGGCAGGGACAGCCACTGTCCCATGCTCAATCCACCCGCGAGCAGGCCCAGAAAGTTGTCCGGCTCGCGGGTGAATTCCACCAGGAAGCGGAACGTTCCATAGCCCATCAGGAACAATCCGCTCACCTGTCCCAGCGGGCGCGGCTTGCTCGAAAACCACCACAGCAGCGCAAACAGCACGATGCCTTCAAGGCCCAGTTCATAGAGCTGGGAGGGATGGCGCGGCAATCCGTCGCCGCTGTCGGGAAACACCATCGCCCACGGCACGTCGGTGGGACGGCCCCACAGTTCGCCATTGATGAAGTTGCCCAGCCGGCCAAAGCCCAGGCCCAGCGGGATCAACGGCGCGATGAAATCGCTGATCGCAAAGAACGGCAGACCCTTCTTGCGTGCAAACAGCAGCATCACCAGAATCACGCCGATCAGGCCGCCGTGGAAGGACATGCCGCCCTGCCACAGGTACAGCACCTCAAGCGGATGCGACAGGTAGTAGCCCGGCTTGTAGAACAGCACATATCCCAGCCGGCCACCCAGCACCACGCCCAGTACGCTATAGAAGATCAGGTCTTCCAGGTCCCGCACGTTCAGCGACGTGGTGTGCCCGCTTTTGATGCGGTGGCGGCCTAGCAAATACACGAGCGCGAAGCCCGCCAGGTACATCAGCCCATACCAATGAATGGCGAGCGGCCCGATCTGCAGGGCGATGGGGTCGAATTTTGGATATTCCAGCATGTTCTGCCCGACACAATAAAGTTGAATGATAATAACCGGCGAGCACTGAAGATTCGCATGCCAAGCGAGCCAGCTTCCCCGGGTGCGTTCGCCATGTCCGCGCCCCGACGGCCGACAGGAGACACTGACCATGCCGCACAACGAACGTTCCCGCCACATCACCGAAGGCGTCGCGCGCGCACCCAACCGCGCGATGTACTACGCGCTGGGCTACAAAGAAGCTGATTTTCAGAACCCCATGATCGGCGTGGCCAACGGCCATTCAACGATCACGCCCTGTAATAGCGGCCTGCAACGGCTGGCCGATGCCGCCATCGACGCGATCCGCGCGTCACGCGCCAATCCGCAAGTGTTCGGCACGCCCACCATCTCCGATGGCATGTCCATGGGCACCGAAGGCATGAAGTATTCGCTGGTGTCGCGCGAGGTCATCGCCGACTGCATCGAAACCGCCGCGCAGGGCCAGTGGATGGATGGCGTCGTCGTCATCGGCGGATGCGACAAGAACATGCCCGGCGGCATGATCGCGCTGGCACGCACCAACGTGCCGGGCATCTATGTCTACGGCGGCACCATCAAGCCGGGCCGCTATAAGGGCAACGACCTCACCATCGTGTCCGTCTTCGAAGCCGTCGGCGAATACACCATGGGCCGCATGCCCGAAGAAGATTTCAAACAGATCGAGAAATGCGCGATTCCCGGCTCGGGTTCCTGCGGCGGCATGTACACCGCAAATACGATGAGCTCCGCCTTCGAAGCCATGGGCATGAGCCTGCCGTATTCCAGCACCATGGCCAACGAAGACGAGGAAAAGGTCACGTCGTCCGCCGAGTCCGCGCGAGTGCTGGTCGACGCGGTCAAGCGCAACCTGCGCCCGCGCGACATCATCACGCGCGAAGCCATCGAGAACGCGGTGTCCGTCATCATGGCCACGGGCGGCTCCACCAACGCGGTGCTGCATTTCCTGGCCATCGCGCACGCCGCCGAAGTGCCGTGGTCCATCGACGACTTCGAACGCATCCGCCGGCGCGTGCCCGTGCTCTGCGACCTGAAGCCGTCCGGCAAGTACGTGGCCACCGACCTGCATCGCGCAGGCGGCATTCCGCAAGTCATGAAGCTCCTGCTCAACGCGGGCCTGCTGCATGGCGATTGCATCACCATCACGGGCAAGACCATCGCGGAAACGCTGGCTGACGTACCCGACGCGCCGCGCGCGGACCAGGACGTCATCCTGCCCATCGATCGCGCGCTCTATCCGCAGGGGCACCTTGCCATCCTGAAGGGAAATCTCTCGCCCGAAGGCTGCGTCGCCAAGATCACCGGCCTGAAAAACCCGGTCATCACTGGCCCCGCGCGCGTGTTCGATTCCGAAGACGATGCAATGACCGCCATCATGGCCCAGCAGATTCGCGACGGCGACGTCGTCGTCATCCGCTACGAAGGCCCCAAGGGTGGCCCGGGCATGCGCGAGATGCTTGCGCCCACGTCCGCGCTGGTGGGGCAAGGGCTGGGCGAAACCGTGGGGCTCATCACCGATGGCCGTTTTTCCGGCGGCACCTGGGGCATGGTGGTGGGACACGTCGCGCCAGAAGCGTATGTGGGCGGTCCCATCGCCCTCATTCAGGAAGGCGATTCGGTTACCATCGATGCCCACAAGCTGCTGCTGCAGCTCAACATCAGCGACGAAGAGATGGCGGCTCGTCGCCAGGCCTGGGTCCAGCCCAAGCCGCGCTATACACGCGGTGTGCTTGCCAAGTTCGGCAAGCTCGCCAGCACCGCCAGCCGTGGGGCAGTAACCGATGCGTTTGAAGATTAGTCTGTTGTTGGCCGCGGCCGGCGCCCTGGGCGCTGGCGCGGTGCATGCGCAAACCACTGGCCTGGATCTGGCCAAGAGCAAGGCCTGCATGGCCTGTCATCAGGTGGAAGCCAAACGGGTCGGGCCGCCCTTAAAGAGCGTGGCGGAACGATACGCAGGGCAGGGCGACGCCATGGTGGATTACCTGGCAGGCAAGATCCGCGGCGGCGGCCGCGGCGCCTGGGGCGCGGTGCCCATGCCCGCCCAAACCCACGTCACGCCCGAAGACGCCCGCGCCTTGTCCGAATGGATCTTGTCGCTGGCGCCGGCAAAGCAGTAGCCTTATTCTCATGCCCCGGCACCCAAGCCGGGGGCGCGGGCCGCGCGCAGCGGCCGTCTACAGCAAAGGAATCGTCATGGCAGAACAACCATCACCGGGCAATGAGGTCGCCATTCTTGGCGGCGGTTGCTTCTGGTGCGTCGAAGCAGTGTTTGCCGAGCTGCGTGGGGTCAAGAGCGTCTTGCCGGGCTACAGCGGCGGACACGTCGACAATCCCAGCTACGAGCAGGTCTGCGGCAAGGACACCGGCCACATCGAAGTCGCGCGCATCGAATTCGACCCGGCCGAACTCTCGTTCAGCGACCTGCTGCGCGTCTTTTTCGCCACCCACGATCCCACCACCCCGGGGCGGCAGGGCAACGACATCGGCCCGCAGTACGAATCCGCCATCTTCTGGCAGAACGAATCGCAGCGCGAGCAGGCCGAGGCCGTCATCGCCGAGGTCGAGGCGCAAAAAGTCTACGATGCGCCCATCGTGACCAAGCTGCTGGCGCCGGCGCATTTCTGGCAGGCCGAGGACTATCACAGCAACTATTTCGCCCTGCATCCCGAGCAAGGCTATTGCCAGTTTGTGATCGCACCCAAGGTTGCCAAATTCCGCAAGCAATTCCAGGATCGCTTGGTGCGCTGAGCCGCGGCAATCGTTCCGCGCGACTGAAGGCCCCGTTCGGCGAACTGCGTTGCGCCGATTGAGCGCCCAAAGAAAAACCCCGCTTCGCAGCGGGGTTTGAACAAGCGATGTAGACGCACGCGCCTGGCGCCTGTCTTCAAGCCTTATTCCACGGTCTTCACAACGCCGCGTCGCATCTGGTCCAGCTCGATGGATTCGAACAGGGCCTTGAAGTTGCCCTCACCAAAGCCGTCGTTGCCCTTGCGCTGGATGATCTCAAAGAAGATCGGACCGATCTGGTTTTCGGTGAAGATCTGCAGCAGCAGTCCGCCGTCCGGCGCGCCATCCAGCAGGATGCGGTTCTTCTGGAGGCGATCCACGTCTTCGCCGTGGTTCGGCATGCGGCGATCAAGCAGTTCGTAATAGGTCTCCGGTGTGTCCAGAAACACGACGCCCGTCTGGCGAAGCGCTTCCACCGTCGCATAGATGTCATCGGTCGCCATGGCGATGTGCTGGATGCCTTCGCCGCGGTAGAGATCCAGGTACTCCTGAATCTGGCCTTTCTCTTCGGTGCCTTCCTCGTTGATGGGAATGCGGATATTGCCGCAGGGCGACGTCATCGCCTTGGACTTCACGCCTGTCACCTTGCCTTCGATGTCGAAGTAGCGCACTTCACGGAAGTTGAACAGGCGCTCGTAGAACTCCGACCACTCGGCCATGCGGCCCTTATGCACGTTATGTGTCAGGTGGTCCACCAGCGTCAGGCCCGCGCCGCGCCAGTTCACATCGGTCTGCGCGTTGGCTGGATCCAGCGGAATGAAGTCCACGTCATAGATGCTGATGTCGCCGATGCCGCCGTGGCCTTCCTTGCCGGCCCAGCGGTCCACCAGATAGATCAGCGAATCGCCAATGCCCTTGATGGCAGGAATGTTCAGTTCCATCGGGCCGCTATGGGAGTCAAAGCCCCACGCACCCAGTTCCAGCGCGCGCTTGTAGGCGGCGTTGGCGTCCTGCACGCGAAAGCCAATCGCACAGATCGACGGACCATGCAGGCGAGCAAAGCGCTGGGCAAAGGAATCGGGTTCGGCGTTGATCAGGAAATTCACGCCACCTTGGCGGTACAGGGTCACGTCCTTGTGACGATGCTTGGCAATGGCTTTGAAGCCCAGCAGCTCAAACACCTTGCGCAGCGCGGCGGGGTCCGGCGCGGCATATTCAATGAACTCGAACCCGGCGGTGCCCATCGGGTTGTCCCAGGGTTGGAAAGCGCTGCTCATAAGTCTGCTCCCTTGCATGTTTTGTGAGGACGACTTGTTCTTCAAGTCTAGACGCAGATTGTAGGCACGAAGGACGGGCAGACAATTGCAAACATGGCGCGAAACCTGGCGACTTGAGCAATAATATTGCTCGTTATTGAAACTAAGGGGTTGAAAATGTCTGGAATTGAGCTTGATAGGACAGATCTAAGGATTCTGGCTGAGCTTCAACGTGACGGACGGCTCAGCAACCAGGAACTGGCCGACCGCGTCTCCCTGTCCCCCAGTCCCTGCCTACGCCGGGTCCGCCGCCTGGAAGAGCAGGGCTTCATCAAGAAATACGTAGCGCTCATTGACGCCGCCAAGGTAGGGCTCGGGCTGCTCGCGTACGTGAACATCCGCTTGAACAAGCACAGCGGGTCCAGTCATGCACCCATGAGCGACTTCGCACGCGACGTCCAGCTCTGGCCCGAAGTCGTCGAGTGCTACGCCATGTCCGGCGACATGGACTATCTGCTTCGCATCCAGGTAGCAGACCTGGCCCACTTCTCTCGCTTTGCCATGGACACCCTCATGCGCCACCCTGCGGTCGTGGACATGCGCTCCTTCTTCGCGCTCCAGCAGATCAAGGAAACGACGGAACTCCGTATATAGCAGTAGCAGGCCACTACATTTAGCGCTGGCCCTAGCTCTTGCTCCACCTATATATAGAGAGGGGGCGGGGCTAAGCGGGCTAGAACGCGCTCCGTCCCTATAAAGAATCACATTTCTGCAAAATGGGTGTCATGCTGACCGCACACGCAGAATTTCTGTGCTATAGTCTCGCTCCTTCGCAGTTCAAACAGTTTTGAGCAGCGAAACCAAGCAGGTGCAACAGGTCAGCGAGCTTCGCCGGCCTGCCGCAAAGGCAGTCAGAAATGAAGCCAAGCGGTTATTGCAAAGATCGGAGCAAATTAGGCAGAAGCCAGTTGCAAGATCTGCAAAAATTGTGCTATAGTCTTGGGCTTGGCTGGTGATGACGAATCAGGGTTTACCCGAATCGAAATTTCAGCCACCTGTGCAGTAACCAGCCTCCGAGTTTCTCGGGGCCGCTTGAAAGTTAAGCGGGGTTGCAAGATGCGGTGCAAATTAGGCAAAAGCCGGTTGCGCAATCTGCAAAAGCTGTGTTATAGTAGAGGGCTTGGCGGTTGCCGAAAAATTAGGGTTTACCCTGACGTTTCGATAGTCGCTAAGCGCTGGGAAATCAGCGCCACGATTTGAAGTTTGCAGTACAGAATTAGCAAGACCGCTCTTTAACAATTAAACAACCGATAAGTGTGGGCGCTTGATGCGAGTGCAGCGATTGGGTTTCGGCCTGATCGCAAGCACAAGAAATCAAG
>NZ_JCBANC010000079.1:0-24703 GCF_059760815.1 Achromobacter sp. 1012554356
ACCAAGTGAGGTGTCTGACACCCTGGTGAGATTCGCTTCATGCCAGGTTCATCTCCCGAGGGTGTCAGACACCGGCAGCGGCAGACGATCTCGCCAAGCTCAAGCAGTGCCGACACCGATCGCCACTTGAACTCCAATGCCCGATGACGACGGGGGGCCGCCTAGGCAAGTCCGGAGCGAAGGCTGCAGACCGCAATCGTGGGCGATCGTGCCCACGGGGCCACGGAGTCGGGCGACCTACGAAGATCCGCCGCGACCTATGAGACTCAGACCCTCAACACCGCCTACAACAGCTTCCCAGGATTCATGATCCCCGCAGGATCCATCACCTTCTTGATCTCCCGCATCAACCGCAGCTCCACCGCATCCTTGCTATGCAAGAAATGCTCCCGCTTCAACTGCCCGATCCCATGCTCCGCAGAAATACTCCCCCCATACCGATTTACTTCATCCAACACCGCATCCGTGATCGCCGCCCCATGTTCGGCCACCCAGTTGCGGTCGGCGCCTGCCGGGCGGGACAGGTTGTAGTGCAAGTTGCCGTCGCCGAAGTGGCCGAAGATGAAGGGGCGTATGTCGGGGTATAGAGCGCGTACGCGGGCTTCGGCGGTCTGCATGAAGTCGGGGATGCGTTCGATCGGTAGCGACACGTCGTGCTTCAGGTGCGGGCCGTCGGCGCGTTGGGCTTCGGAGATTTCCTCGCGCAGCTTCCAGAGCGTCTGCAACTGCGCAAGCGAGGCCGAGACGGCGGCATCCAGGCACAGACCGCGTTCGAGCGCAGTGCCGATGACGTTTTCGAGCAGCGTGTTCAGCGCGGCTTCGTCGGTCGTGTCGGCCAGTTCCACCAGCACGTAGGCCGGGTAGCGCTGTTCGAACGGTTCCTGCACGCCCTCGGCGTGCGTGAGCACCAGGTCCAGGCAATCGCCGGTGAAGAATTCGAACGCCTGCAGGCGCGCGCCGCATTGTTCGAACAGGATCTCGAAGAGTTGCAGCGCCTGCGCGGGCGATTCGACGGCGGCCAGCACGACCGAGCGCACGTCGGTGCGCGGGTAGAGGCGCAGCGCGACGGCGGTGATGATGCCCAGCGTGCCTTCGGAACCGATGAGCAGTTGCTTGAGGTCGTAGCCGGTGTTGTCTTTGCGCAGGGTGCGCAGGCCGTGGAAGATTTCGCCGGTGGGCAGCACCGCTTCCAGGCCCAGGACCAGTTCCCGCGCCATGCCGTATCGCACCACGTTCACGCCGCCGGCATTCGTGGCGACGTTGCCGCCGATCTGGCTGGAGTCTTCGGCAGCGAGGCTGAGCGGCAACAGGCGGCCGGCGTCCTGGGCGGCGCGGCGCAGGTTGCCGAGGATGGCGCCGGCCTCGGCAACCATGGTGTTGGCCACGGTGTCGATGGCGCGCACGGCGTTCATGCGGTCCAGGCTGATGACCACGTTGGTGGCCTCGCCGTCGGGCGTGGCGCCGCCGCACAGGCCGGTGTTGCCGCCGCGCGGCACGACCGGCACGCCGGCCTCCTGGCACAGGGCAAGGCACGTGGCGACCTCGGCCGTCGTACGCGGACGAACGACGGCCTGGGCGTGGCCGTTATACAGGCCGCGCCAGTCGGACAGCCACGGCGCGATGTCCGCCGGGTCGGTGAAGACGGTGTCGGGGCCCAGGGCTTGGACCAGCCGTTGAGAAAAGTCGGATGCGCTCATGAGATGTGGGATGCGGCGGGAGAGAGAAGATCGAGTTGCAGGCGGCCGGCGGCTTGCTGCAGGTGGCGGATGGCGGCCTGGCGGGCGCGGTCGGGATCGCGCCCGCGGATGGCGTCGAACACGGCGACGTGTTCCTGGTGCACGACGGCGGTCAGGCCTTCCTGCAGGCGGCTGTTGGATCGGGCAGTGCTGACCGCCAGGCGCAGTTGCAGGTTCAGGTATTGCAGCAGGTCCTGGTAGTAGCTGTTGTGCGTGGCGGTCGCGATGGCGACGTGAAATGCGATGTCGTGCTCGACGCCGGCCTCGGGGTGGTCGAGATGGGCTTGAAGCGAAGCCAGCGCCGCTTCCATGGCGTCCAGGTCCTCCGGCGTGCTGCGGACAGCCGCCAGCGCGGCCGCGCCACCTTCGAGTTCCATGCGCAGTTCGTAGACGCTGGCGAGCTTCTTGCGGTCGACCGCGATGCCGGTGGACACCTGAAAGCCTTGCGCCCCGGTGCGCGAGACAACGGTGCTGCCCGAACCCTGCCGGCTCTGGATCAGGCCTTGGGCGCGCAGGCGTTCCGTGGCTTCACGGATGACGGCGGCGCTGACGCCGTACTGCTCGGCCAGCACGCGGCCGGACGGCAGCTTGGCGCCGACGGCATGGACGCCATCCGCGATGTCGCTGGCGAGTTGCCGGGCGACCTGCTCGGTGAGGGTGAGGCTCTTGGTCAACATGGGCGGATTATAGACAGATTTTTCAGGTTATCTGATAACTTTTAGCCAGATTCGGACCAATTCGGACAATCGTGCGGGCCTATCAAGCCGCGACTGACGCGCTCTGCAATGCTTCGCTTTCCGCGACTTGCTCGCCCTGATCCACCACGCAGCAGCGGCCGCCCTGCGCCTTGGCGCGATAAAGCGCGGCGTCGGCGGAGTCCAGCGCGCCTTGCGGGGTGCGGTTGGCGCCGGACATGATCGAGATGCCGATGGACAAGCCCACGCAGACGCCGTTGCCGTCGGTCAGCGTGATGGGCTGGGACACGTCGCGCAGCAGGTGTTCGCCCAGCCGGAGCGCGGCCGTGGCGTCGATGCCGGTGACCAGCACGATGAATTCGTCGCCGCCGATGCGCGCGGCGACGTCGTCGACCCGGAGCATGGCCCGCATGCGGTCCGCGATGGTTTTGAGCACCTGATCGCCGCCGGCGTGGCCGTGCGTGTCGTTGATGCGCTTGAAGTCGTCCATGTCCATGTAGAGCAGCGCCGCGGCGCTGTCATGGCCGCGGGCGCTGGAGCACACGCGTTCCAGCGCGGCCTGCAGGCCGGCGCGGTTGGCCAAGCCGGTCAGCGCGTCTTCGCTGGCGCGGCGGTCGCTGTCGCGCTCGGCCAGCATCGTGGACACCAGGATGCGGTTCAGGCGGTGCGAGGCGATGACCATGCTGATCAGATAGAACGGGATCTGGATGAAGACGATCGCCATCACCCATTCACCGGTGAAGAGCGCGCCCAGACACATGGGCCCCAGACTCAGGAAGATCATGGCGCCCACCAGCCGCGGCGCGCCGTAGTTGCGGAAGCAGATCCCGCCGGCCATGGCGCCGCAGGATACGCCCGCCAGTGTCGCGGCGAGCCAGTCGCCGTTCAGGAAGGTGATGAAGACGCCATAGCCCACGCTGAACGCCCAGAACAACGCCAGCAGGATGTACAGGTCGGTGTGGGTGTTGCCGCCCTTTGGGGCCGCGCGCAGCGCGGATCGCAGGATGACGACGCGCACCAGCGCGAGCACGACCTCCAGGATCAGCCACGAGATATATAGCGGTTCGGGCCGCCGCCACGCGACGACGCCCGAGATCATCAGTGTGTTGATGACCCCGCCGGCAAAAATGGGAAGCGTGCCGAACAGACTGGCGATGAGCGCCGCGCGGATGTCCGCCGGCGTGTCATGCCCGGAATGCGTCAGCCAACGTGTCAGCCGCCACTTGGGCAGGCTGAACTTCAGTCCTGTTTCCACGCCGTCATGTCCATGCCCCTCTACCCGAATTCAGTAGGCTGGCTGGCGTTATAGCAGGTATTTGAAACCTTTAGTATTGTTCTTAAGTGCAATGCGGGCAGTCTTCAGGCGTGCTCGCGGTGGCCGCAGACCGTGCATTCGGGGTCACGTTGCACGTTGACGCTGCGCCATTGCATGGTGCGCACGTCCAGCCAGAGCAAGCGGCCGGACAGGCTTTCGCCTACGCCGGACAGCAGTTTCAGGGCTTCGGCGGCCTGCATGCTGCCAATAATGCCGACCACCGGCGCAAAGACGCCCATGGTGGCGCAGTTGGCTTCTTCGACGTCGTCGGCTTCGGGAAACAGGCAGTGGTAGCACGGCGCGTTGTCGTCGCGCAGGTCGTAAACGCTGACCTGGCCGTCGAAGCGGATGGCGGCGCCCGACACCAGCGGCTTGCGGTGCTGCACGCAGGCGCGGTTGATGGCGTGCCGGGTGGTGAAGTTGTCGGTGCAGTCCAGCACCAGGTCCGCCTGCGCGACGGCATCGGACAAGGCCTGGTCTTTCAGGCGCTCGACCCGGGCGTGAACGCGGGTCTGCGGATTGAAGGCGCCCAGCATGTCGCGGCCGGACTCGGCCTTGGGCCTGCCGACGCTTGCGGTGGTGTGCAGGATCTGGCGCTGCAGGTTGCTGAGTTCGACGACATCGTCGTCGGCCAGCGTGATATCGCCCACGCCGGCGGTGGCCAGGTAGAGCGCGGCGGGCGAACCCAAACCGCCCGCCCCCACGATGAGCACACGCGCCGCCAGCAGTTTTTCCTGCCCTTCGATCCCGAGTTCGTCCAGCAGGATGTGGCGGGCGTAGCGCAGCAGTTGCTCGTCGTTCATTTGTCCTTGCTGGGCTCGACTCCGGTCGGCGTGATCTTCATGCGCTGGGGCGTTCCGCCGCCGGCCTTGGCGTCTGCCTTGGCCTGGGCGCGGGCCGAGCCCTTCTGCACCGGCTTGCCGGCCAGCAGATTCAGGGCCTGCTGGAGCTGGAAGTCGTCCTTGCCGCCGAATTCAAACACCTTGGCCGGCAGATCCACATTGTCCTGGTCGGCGCTGGACTTGATTTCGTTGGTGGTCTGCTGGTTGGACAGGTGACGTTGCAGGTCGGCTTCGCGCGGCAGGCGGAACAGGTCGCCGTCGGCCGTATCGGCAACGACGTAGTCCGGTTCGATGCCGGTCGCCTGAATGGAACGGCCGCTGGGCGTGAAGTAGCGCGACGTGGTCAGCTTGACCGCGGTGGTTTCGGACAGCGGCAGGATCACCTGCACGGAGCCCTTGCCGAAGGTGCGGTTGCCCAGCACCTTGGCGCGCTTGTGGTCCTGCAGCGCGCCGGCCACGATCTCGGAGGCCGAGGCCGAACCCACGTTCACCAGCACCACCATCGGCACCGTCTTGGTCCAGGCCGGCAGGCCGGACAGGTAGTTGCTTTCACCGCGGGCGTATTCCGAAGGCGTCGCCAGGTACTTGTGGCGGGCGTCCGGCGTGCGGCCGTCCGTGGACACCACGAGCGCATCGGGCGGCAGGAACGCGCCGGACACGCCGATGGCGCTGGTCAGGAGGCCACCCGGGTCATTGCGCAGGTCCAGCACGAGACCCTTGGGCGGTTCCTTCGCGCCCAGCTCCTTGAGCTGGCGGGCGAGGTCGGCGCCGGTCTTTTCCTGGAATTGGGCGACGCGCACGTAGGCGATGCCGTTGTCCAGCATCTTGCTGCGCACGCTGCGCACCTTGATGATGTCGCGCACGATCTTCACGACGATCGGCTGCGGGCGGTCCGCGCGCATGATCGTCAGCGTGATGGGCGACTTGGGCGCGCCACGCATGAGCTTGACCGCGTCGTTCAGGGTCATGCCCTTGGTGGGCGTGTCGTCGATCTTGATGATGAGGTCACCGGCCATGACGCCGGCGCGGGCCGCAGGCGTGTCCTCGATGGGCGAGATGACCTTCACGAAGCCGTCTTCCGCGCCGACCTCGATGCCCAGGCCGCCGAACTCGCCTTGCGTCGCAGTCTGCATTTCGCGGAACGCGTCGGCATCCAGGTAGGCGGAGTGGGGATCCAGGTTCGACACCATGCCCGAGATGGCATTGTCGATCAGGGTCTTGTCGTCGACGGCCTCGACGTAGTTGTTCTTGATGGCGGCAAAGACATTGCTCAGTTGCCTGAGCTCGTCCAGAGGCAGGGGGCTGCCGCGCTGGGCGACCGCAGTCACGCCAACACTCAGCAACACACCAGCCACCGCACCGATGGCAATCAGACCGAAACCGCGAAACTTACGAGTGCCCATGCACACTTCCCGAATTTTGTTTTCGCCGATGGGTTTGGTAATTTACCAACGGTATTTTTCCAACGACATTCATTTACCGACAGCGTTTACGCCGATTGCATTCCAGCAAACCGGCTGCACCAGCCGACACATCTACTGCGCCAGCCATTGGGCCGGGTCCACTGGAGCGCCACGATGGCGAATTTCAAAGTATAGGCCGGATTCCACTTGGCCGCCGGTTGCGCCCACGGTAGCAATAGTATCCCCGCCAGCCACCGCATCGCCCACCCGTTTGAGCAGACTTTGGTTGTAAGCATAGACGGTCAGGTATTGCTGCCCATGATCCACAATGATCAGGTTGCCAAAGCCGCGCAGCCAATCGGCGTAAACCACAGTACCCGGGGCCACGACCTTGACGGGCGTACCCTCGGCCGCGCGCAGCACCACGCCACGCCACACGCCGCCGTCCGGACGATCCACCCCGAACCTGCCCTGCACCTGGCCGCGCACCGGCATGGTCAGACCATGACGCAGGCCGTTGCCGCCGCCCACGGGCGGCGCCTTGGCGGTCTGCTGTGCCGATGCACTGCGCGTTGGAGTGGCGGGCTCCTCAATCGGTTCCGCCTTTTTGGGGGGATCCGCGGGTTTTGTGGGCGGCGAGGTATCAGCCGGGCCGCCAATGCGGGTCTGCCGCTGGTCGGCGGGACGCAAGCCGGCGGCGTCGGGGTCGGCCACGGCCACCGGGCCGCGATTCTTTTGGGCTGCCGCTTCGACCTGTTCGCGCGCCTGGGCGGCCTCGCGGGCTTCGCTGTCGCGGCGCGCGCCGTCCTCGGCGGCCTTGCGGTCTGCCTCGGCCTTGCGGCGGGCGTCCTGCGACCGGCGTTCGGCCTCGGCGCGCTTCTTGGCCTCTTCGGCGGCGCGGCGGGCTTCCTCGGCCGCACGTCGCGCTTCCTCGGCACGGCGGGCTTCTTCGGCGCGTTTGCGCGCCTCTTCGGCCTTGCGGGCTTCCTCGATCTGCTTGGCGATGGCCGCGTCCAGGTCGGTGATCAGCCGTGACAGGCGCTGGTCGTCGCGCCCGAGCTTGTTGGCCTCGGCGCGCTGGGCGGCGATCTGTCCTTCAAGCTGGGCCAGCAGGCTGGCGCGCTCTTTTTGCTGGGCGACCAGCGCGGTTTTCTGTTCGGAGGTCTCGGCAACCCCCTTTTCGATTTCGGTGCGGCGTTCGTCCGCGCGCGCCTGCAGGGCGGCCAGCCGGTCGATGTCGGCTCGCAGGGCCTTCACGGCGTCGGCCCGGGCACGGGACACGTAGTCCAGGTAGCCCAGATTGCGGCCCAGCACCTGGGGATCGTCGCCGGAAAGCAGCGCCGTCCAGGGCGACAGGCCGCTGGTGTATTGGGTGCGCAGCTGGTCGGCCAGCTCGGCGCGGCGCTTGGCCAGCACGGCCTCCTGCGCGGTGATCTGCTTTTCCAGCGACGCGAGATCGGCCGTCGCCTTGCGGTTGGCGTCGGCCAGTTCCTTCAGGCGCAGGTTGATCCGGGAAATCGACGATTCCGACTGCTTGAGCGCGTCGGCGGCCTCTTTGCGGGCCGCCTCGCGGTCGTCGATGTCCTTTTGCAGGCTCTCGATGCGGTCGCGCAAGGCGGCCTGCTGTTTTTCGGCGTCGGACTGACGCCCGGCGAGGTCACTGGGCGCGGCACGCGCAGGCAGCGCCCCACTGGCCAACATGACCGCCAACAACAACCCCGCCGTGCGACGCATAGAAATATCAGTCCTTCTTGGCCTTGCCCTGGGCTGCAACCGCAGCCATGGCCGCCTCGATCTCGGCGGCATCGCCGAGATAATAGTGGCGGATCGGACGCAGGTCATCATCCAGTTCATAGACGAGCGGCTGGCCGGTCGGGATATTCAGGTTGACGATGTCGTCGTCCGACACGTTGTCCAGGTGCTTGATGAGCGCGCGCAGGCTGTTGCCGTGGGCGGCGATCAGCACCTTGCGGCCGGAACGGATGGCCGGGGCGATGGAATCGTTCCAGAACGGCAGCACGCGGGCAACGGTGTCCTTCAGGCACTCGGTGGCGGGCAGCTGATCGGCCGGGATCTTGGCGTAGCGGCTGTCAAAGCGCGGGTGGCGTTCGTCGTCCAGATCCAGCGGCTCCGGGGCGATCGCGTAGGCGCGGCGCCAGATCAGGACCTGCTCGTCGCCGTACTTGGCGGCCGTTTCGGACTTGTTCAGGCCCTGCAGAGCGCCGTAGTGGCGCTCGTTCAGGCGCCAGTTCACGCCGACCGGGGTGTACATGGCGTCCATGGCGTCCAGGGCGATCCACAGGGTGCGGATGGCGCGCTTGAGCACCGAGGTATAGGCCAGGTCAAAGGCAAAGCCTTCTTTCTTGAGCAATTCGCCCGCCTTGCGGGCCTGTTCGCGGCCGGTGTCGGTCAGGTCGACGTCGGTCCAGCCGGTGAAACGGTTTTCAAGATTCCACTGGCTTTCACCGTGGCGCATCAGTACGAGTTTGTGCATGGTTTGGGACGCCCGCCGGGCGGGTTAAAGTTGGAGGATGGTTAAGGAATGCGCTCATTTTATAATTGAGTGATTTTGCCCGTGATTTTGCCCCGGCGCACCGCGTCCATGTCCTGGACGCGTCGCATCAGGGTTCGCCCCTACCAGGCTGGCCGGAAGACTTGCCAACAGGCAAGCCGACGTAGCGCCCGCCGACGTACTACAGGAAGCCTTCGTGGACCTTTTGCAATTCTTGCTCGATAAAAACAACATTTTCATCGTCGCCGTCGCCGTCGTATCCGGCGTGATGCTGATCATTCCCGCCCTGCGCAAGGGCCGGACCGGGTCCGCCATCAGCACGACTGAAGCCATCCAGATGGTCAACCAGCGCAATGCCGTGTGGGTCGACGTGCGCCCCGTCGAGCAATTCCAGGCCGGCCACATCGCTCAGGCACGAAACGTGCCGGCAGCCGACATCGAGCAGAAGGCCAGCTCGCTGCCCAAGAACAAGCCGCTCGTGGTGGTTTGCGACAACGGCCGCGATTCGGCCCGCGCCGCCGCCAAGCTGCGCGCCCAGGGATTCACCGACGTCGTGCCGCTTGAAGGCGGCATGCGTGCCTGGTCGGCCGCCAGCCTGCCGGTAACCCAGAAGGGTTGAAGCAGGGGGACTTGCCCCCATCTACCTATTCTTGTACCCACAGGAGCGCCCTATGAACAAAGTCGTCATGTACAGCAAGGACTATTGCCCCTACTGCTCCCGCGCCAAGGCGCTGCTCGAGCAGCGTGGCGTGGCCGACCTGGAAATCATCCAGATCGACCGGGAACCGTCCCAGCGCGATGTCATGATCGAACGCACCGGCCGGCGCACCGTCCCGCAGATCTTCATCGGCGATACCCATGTCGGCGGTTGCGACGACCTGATGGCCCTGGACCGCTCGGGTGGCCTCACCCCCTTGCTGAACGGCTAATCGCCCCTTTTTGCCCCTCCCACCAACGGAAACACTCATGGCTGATCAAGACCAAAACACCCAGCAAGAAGGCGGCAACGACGCGCCCTCGTTCAATCTGCAGCGCGTCTACCTGAAAGACCTTTCGCTGGAAATGCCGAACGCGCCTCACGTGTTCCTGGAGCAGGAAGCGCCCCAGGTCGAAGTGAGCATCACCGTGGGCGGCCAGCGCCTGGCCGAAACCGTGTTCGAAACCACGGTCACCGTCACCGTCACCACCCGCATCAACGACAAGGTCGTGTACCTGGTTGAAGGCACGCAAGCCGGCATCTTCGAAGCCGCCAACATCCCCGAAGAGCAACTTGATCCGCTGCTGGGCATTGTCTGCCCCACGATGCTGTACCCGTACCTGCGCGCCAACGTCGCCGACGCGATCACCCGCACCTCGATGCCGCCGCTGCACCTGACCGAAGTCAACTTCCAGGCCCTGTACGAGCAGCGCATCGCCGAACTGCAACAGCAGCAGGCCGCCGGCGCGAACGGCGCCGAATCGGGCATCATCCTGCCGCCCGGCGCCACCCGCCAGTAAGCACCCCGCGGCGCCCCATGAACCAACCCGCCGAGCCGCGCCTGCGCGTCGCCGTCCTGGGAGCGGGCAGTTGGGGCACCGCCCTGGCGGCCGCCGCCACCCCACCCAGCTCTGGGCGCGCGAAGCCGCGCAAGCGGCCGCCATGGCCGCCGCCCACGAAAATGCCCGCTATCTGCCGGGCATTTCCCTGCCCAAGACGCTGCAATATTCCGCTGACCTGGACGCCACGCTGCGCACCTTGCAGGACGACGCCGCGCGCCGCCTGATCGTGCTCGGCGTGCCCGTTGCGGGTCTCACGTCCATCTGCGAGGCGCTGTCGCAACGGCTGCCCGCACTGGGACTGCAAGACACGCCCATCGTCTGGACGTGCAAGGGGTTTGAGGCCGACACGGCCAGACTGCCCCACGAAATCATGCGCGAGGCCCTGCCCGGCGCGACCGGCGGCGCCTTGTCGGGCCCTTCGTTCGCCCGTGAAGTCGCGCAAGGCTTGCCCGTCGCCTTGACGGTCGCCAGCAGCAGCCCCGCCCTGCGCGAAGCCACCACGGCCGCCTTCCATGGCGCGGCGCTGCGCGTTTACGCCAGCACCGATCTGGTTGGCGTTGAGGTCGGCGGCGCGTTGAAGAACGTCATTGCGGTGGCCTGCGGCATTGGCGATGGCCTTGCGCTGGGCACCAATGCCCGCGCGGCCCTGATCACCCGCGGCCTGGCCGAGATGACCCGTTTTGGCGTCGCGCTGGGCGCGCAGGCCGAAACCTTCGCCGGGCTGACCGGCCTGGGCGACCTGGTGCTGACCGCCACCGGCGAGCTGTCGCGCAACCGGCGCGTGGGCCTGGAGATCGGCGCGGGCCGCAAGCTGGCCGACATCCTGGCCAGCGGCATCACCGCCGAAGGCGTGCGCTGCGCCCGCGCCGCGCTGGACCGCGCCCGCGCCATCAATGTCGAATTGCCGATCACCGAAGCGGTGTGCGCCGTGCTGTTCGAAGGCGTCGCCCCCATGACCGCCGTCTCGGCCCTGCTGGCGCGGGATGCGCGCTATGAAGGGCTGGGCTGACACGACAACTACCCGAGGAGACATCCTTCATGACGCATACCCGCAAGTTCCGGGTCGGCCCGCTGCTGCGTGGCCTTTGCCTGAGCCTGGCCGCCATCCTGCCCATTGCCGCCCACGCCGACTGGCCCGAGCGCCCGATCCACATGGTCGTGCCCTTCCCGCCGGGCTCGTCGCCCGACATCCTGGCGCGCACGATTTCCGAGCCGCTGTCCCAGGCCCTGGGCCAGCCCATCGTGATCGACAACAAGCCGGGCGCCGGCGGCAACATCGGCACGCGCATGGTGTCGCAGGCCAAGCCCGACGGCTACACGCTGCTCTACACGATCAACGGTCCGCTGGTCACCGCACCCACGCTCTATAAGAAGACGCTGGGCTACGACCCGCTGACCGATCTGGAACCGGTATCGCTGGTCGGCACCAGCCCCAACGTGCTGGTGGTGCCCGGAAGTCTCAAGGTCGACAACGTCCAGGACTTCGTCAAGCTGGTCAAGGGCCGCGGCAACTCGCTGAATTACGGTTCGGTCGGCCCTGGCAGCTCGGCCCACCTGGCCATGGAGATGTTCAAGGAACGCGCGGGCGTGGACCTGGCCCACATCCCGTATTCCGGCTTTCCGCAGGTCATCACCGCCATCATCGGCGGCGACGTGCAGGCCGGCTTCATGGTGCCGGCGATCGCCGTGCCGCAGGCGCGCGACGGCAAGGTGAAGCTGCTGGCCGTGACCAGCCTGCAGCCCAGCGACGCCCTGCCCGGCGTTCCGACCATGGCCTCGCAGGGCTATCCGGACTTCGAAGCCATCTCGTGGAACGCGATCCTGGCGCCGGCCGGCACGCCCACGCCGATCGTCGAACGGCTCAACAGCGAACTGGCGCGCATCATCAATAGCGAGGCCGTGCGCAAGCAGCTGGCGCTGCAATACTTCACGCCGGCCCCGTCCACGCCGGAAGCCCTGACCCACCGCATCAAGAACGAGAAAGCGCGCTGGGATCAGGTGATCGACAAGCTGAAGCTGTCGCTGGACTGATCTTCAGACCGAGGGGCGGCGCCTACGCGCCCCCTTCGTAGCCCTGCTGGCGCCAGGCCTCGAACACCGTGACCGCCACGGCGTTAGACAGGTTCAGGCTGCGCTGGCCGGTGCGCATCGGCAGCCGCAACCGCTGCTGGGGCGGAAAGATCGCCTGATGCTCGTCCGACAGGCCCGCGCTTTCGCGGCCAAACACGAACACATCGCCCGGCTTGAAACTGACATCGGCCACGCTGCGCTGCGCGTGCGTGGTCAGCGCATAGATGCTGGAAGCGACCGCGCCGGTGTCGTCCAGTGCCTCTTGCAGCGTGTCGTGCACGCGCACGGGCTGCCACTCGTGATAGTCCAGCCCCGCGCGCCGCATGCGGGCGTCATCCAGCTCGAACCCCAGGGGACGCACCAGATGCAGTTGCGCGCCGGTATTGGCGCACAGCCGGATGGCGTTGCCGGTGTTGGGAGGGATCTCCGGGCAGACGAGAATGACGTGGAACATGGCGCGCGCAATGGGGGGAAAGGTCCGCGGCCCGGAAGCGGCCGCGCGAGCGTGATTGTCGCCGATTTGGCGGCGAGGTCTGGAACGGCGGCCTGATGACGGCTTCGTGAAGGCGGGGATACCGGCGGCGGTACAGACAAGGTCATGGCGTGCGCGCCGCCACCAGCACCGTCACGCTGGCCGCGCCCGCCGCTATCAGGGCGGTCGCGGCGGCGCCGACGGTGCTGCCGGTGGTCATGACGTCATCCACCACGGCCACGTGCCGCCCGCGAATCGGGCCTGCGCAGACGAAGAGACCCACCGACCCCCGCTGCCGGGCACGCCGGCCGAGCGTGGCTTGCCGGGGCGTTTCACGCCGCCGTGCAAGCAGGAGACGCGGCGCCGGCAGCACCAGTTCCGCGGCCAGGCTGCGCGCGATCTCGGCCGCCGGGTTCATGCCCCGCTGACGCAACGACGCCCGGCTTGCGGGAATGGGCACAAGCAGCAGATCGGGCGGCAGGTGAGCGCCGGGCTGTGCCGCGGCCTCCCGCAGCGCCTGCGCCATCAAGCGCGCCAGCACCGGCGCCATGCTGAGCCGCAACTGCGTCTTGAGCATCAGGACCAGCGCGTCGCCGGGCGGCGCATAGTCAAACGCCGCGATCGTACGGCTGAACGCCTGCGGTTGCGCCAGACAAGCCGCGCAATGCTGTCCGCCGCCCTGAAGGCGCAACGCGCAGCGCGGACACCTTGCCGAGGCCCCCGCCGGCCCGGCCAGGATGTCCGCCTGACACCCGGCGCACAGTCGCGCGCCCGCGACCCGCGCGCCGCACAACGGACAATCGCAACCCAGGCGCGACAGCAGCCGTCGCCCCATGTCGAGTAGGGGCAATCGGGGCCTGCCGCCGGGATGGGCAATAATGTGAGCCATCCCTGATCAAACCATGCTCCGCTCCGGGTGATCCCGCGAGCGCGACCGAAATGTCCCTGCCAGAAACCGCAACGCCCCCCTCCCTGCCCCTCGTCAGCGCCGACGTGCCGCGCCAGTTTGCCCGCCGCGGCGACCTGGCCGACGCCCAATTCCTCTATGGCGAAGTCGCGCGCCGCATGCTCGGCCGCCTGCAGTACATCCGCGTGCAACCGCACGCAATGCTGGACGCCGGTTGCGGCGCCGGCGACAACCTGCCGCTGCTGCGCGAACGGTATCCCGAGGCGGCCTACACCGGCCTGGACAACTGCGAGCCGCTGCTCGAACAGGCGCGCAAGCGCCACGCGCCGGGCGGGTTGTCGGCCTGGATCGGCAAGCTGGCGCGGCGCGGCCCGGCCGCCCCCGCGTTTGTGAACGCGGATCTGGCCAACACGGGCCTGCCGCCCGAATCGCTGGAACTCGTGTGGTCGAACATGGCCATGCACTGGCACCGCGAACCGCACGCCGTGCTGGCCGAATGGCGCCGCATTCTCAAAGTCGGCGGCCTGGCGATGTTTTCCTGTCTGGGGCCAGCCACGCTGCGCGAACTGCGGCAGGCACTCGCGGATGCCGGCCTGCGCACGGCCACGCCGTCCTTTGTGGACATGCACGACTTCGGCGATTTGCTGGTGGAAAACGGCTTCGCGGATCCGGTCATGGACCAGGAGATCCTGACGCTGACCTACCGCAGCCCGGAAAAGCTGCTGCAGGACGTGCGCGCGCTGGGCGGTAACCCGGCCGAAGGACGCCGCGGCGGACTGGTGGGCCGCGATTGGCGCGACCGCCTGTGCGCGGCGCTGGAAGCGCAACGCAACGCAGACGGCCTGATTGTCTTGAGTATCGAAGTGGCCTACGGCCACGCCTGGCGCGCCGCCTCGCATCGGACCGTGGCGGGAGAGACCCGCCTGTCCATCAGCGCGATCGGCGGCCGGCAGCGCGGAACCCCCTGATCAGGAAGTCCCGCACCTGCCCGCCTTAGTGCAGGCGTTCCGGCACGGTGACGCCCGGCTCGGACGCCGACAGACCCTGCATGGGTTCGGACGTTGCCCGGATGCGGCGGCGAAGCACCGCGGTCGGCTCTGCCGGCGGCGCAACGGGCGCCGCCGTACCACGCCAGGCGTTCGACATGGCTTCCACCACCAGCGGCAGATCGCGCAGGCGATGGTACTGGCTGCGCAGCCAGCGGGCGTCGTTGCCGGCGCGCATGGCGTCGTCGCGCAGGGCGGCGATCATGTCGCCCGTGCCCAGTTCCTCGGCCACCGGCATCAGACGCTGGAACAGCGCGCGCAGGTGGTCGATCAGGCGCACTCGTTGCCCGTCGGGCGTGACGTAGCTGCCCTGCAGGCCAAAACGGCAGGCCTGGAAGTGATTGCTGCGGTAGGACAGCCAGGCGTTGTCGCTGGGGTCTTCCTCGCGCATCAGCAACACGGCGAGCGCCTGCGCAAACGCGGCCACCTGGCACGCGCGCTCCACCGTCAGCGGCGTGTCGCACACGCGGATCTCGACCGTGCCGAATTCGGGCTTGGGACGGATATCCCAGTACAGGTCCTTGATGCTTTCGGCCAGGCCGAAGGCGCGCAGCTGGGACAGGTGGGCCTCGAACTGGTACCAGTCCTTGACCTCGGCCGGCATGTGACCCGCCAGCGGGAAGCTGTTGACGGCGTTCAGGCGCGAGCACGAGAACAGCGTGTCCACCCCCTCGCAGTAGGGCGAGGAAGCCGTCAGCGCGATGAAATGCGGCACGTAGGGCGACAGGCGGCGCAACAACTTGATGGAGTCGTCGCCGCTTTTCACGCCCAGATGGATGTGTTGGCCGAACACCGTAAATTGACGCGCCAGGTAACCGTACATTTCGGCCAGGTACTGGAAGCGCGGGGTGTCCGAGATGGAGCGTTCCTGCCAGCGCATGAAGGGATGGGCGCCGCCACCCGCCACCGACACGCCGACCGCATCGGCCGCTTCGACCAGGGCGTCGCGCATCTCGCGCATTTCAGCCAAAAGGCCCATGGGGTGATCGTGAACCGAGGAGTTCAGTTCGATCATGGACCGCGTGATTTCGGGTTTGACGCGGTCGGCAATAGGATGATTGGCCATTTGGGCCAACAGTTCGTCAGAGGCTGCAGCAAGGTCAAAACTGCGGGGGTCGATCAGTTGCAACTCAAGTTCGATGCCCAGGGTGTTGGGGGCCGACGAAATGAACGGGATTTGTTCCATCTCGGACTCCTTTGAATGTTTGATGAGGGTATGCGCCGTTCGACCTTGAAGCCCGGCAACTTCCCGGGGGGCACTAGACGGCGGCTTGTGAACGCATGATAGCCGCAGGTTTGTGGCAAAACGATTGAAAATCGTGACATTTGTGTGCAACATCGCGAATCATCCGGTTTTGCCCTCTGAGAGAAAGTGAGCAAGCGCTTACAACACAGGATTGACGCGGGTCGCGGGCGCGCGCCCGCCTGAAAGCCAGCGCTGGCGGGGATTTCGAAGAGGGATGGGATAACCCTTATTCGGGTTATCCCTTATGAAAAGACGCCTTTCGGGCGCCTATTTGCGCCAGAAGATCGGCGTGAAGAGGACCAGCACGGTCAGCAGCTCCAGGCGGCCGATCAGCATGGCAAACGTGCAGACCCAGATCTGGAAGTCCGACAGCACCGCAAAGGTGCCCATGGGGCCCACCGGCCCCAGGCCGGGCCCCGTGTTGTTCACGCTGGCGAACACGGCCGAGAACGCGGTGATCGGATCCAGGCCCGACAGCAGCAGCAGGCTGGTGAACACCGCGATGGACATGCCATAGAACAGCATGAACGCCAGCACGGACGACATGGTGCGCGTCTCCACCGCCCTGCCGTTGATCCGGACCGGGCTGACGGCATGCGGGTGCAACATGGTGACCAGCTCATTGCGGGCCTGCTTGACCAGCAGGATGGCGCGGATCATCTTGATCCCGCCCCCCGTCGACCCGGCCGACGTCGCAAAGCCCGACAGCAGCAGCATCGTCAGCGGCGCAAACAGCGGCCACTGCGCGAAGTCGGTATTGGCATAGCCGGTGGTGGTGGCCATGGAAATGGTGTTGAACATCCCGTAGCGCAGCGCTTCCAGGGGATCGGTGTAGACATCCTTGATGAACAGGTACACCGAGATGACCAGCCCCACCCCCAGCACGACGACCAGGTACGGAATCGCCTCCGGACAGCGCCAATAGGCGCGCGGGCTGCGCTGGCGGAAGGCATTGAAGTGCGTGGCGAAGTTGATGCCGGCGATCAGCATGAACACCATCGCCACCATTTCGACCGCGACGGAGTCAAAGTGCGCGAAGCCGTCGTCCCAGGTCGAAAAACCGCCCAGACCCATGGTGGTGGCCATGTGGCACCAGGCCTCGAACCAGGACAGTCCCGCCACCCGGTACGCCAGGAAACAGAGGATGGAAAACACGAAATACACCGCGTACAGCGCCTTGGCCGTGCTGGCGATGCGGGGCGTCAGCCGCTCGTCTTTCATGGGCCCCGGGGTCTCGGCCCGAACCACCTGGTGTCCGCCGACGCCCAGCAGCGGCAGAATGGCGACGGCCAGCACCAGGATGCCCATGCCGCCGATCCAGATCAGCGTGGCGCGCCACAGGTTGATCGACGGCGGCAAGGTGTCCAGGTTGGTCAGGACCGTGGCGCCGGTGGTGGTCAGCCCGGACATCGCCTCGAAATAGGCCCCCGTGAAGGACAACGGCAGCCCGGCGCCATGGAAGTACAGCAGCAGCGGAATGGCCGCCAGCAGCGGCAGGCCGGCCCACACCGCCGACACCAGCACGAAGCCGTCGCGCGCCCGCAGTTCGCTGCGGTTGCGCCGGGTCAGCGCGGCCAGGCCGCCGCCAATCCCGACCGAGATCAGGAAGCCATCGCGGAAGGCGTCGCGCGCCGCGTCGCCCCCCACATAGGCGATGAACAGCGGAATCAGCATGGTGAGGGCGAACATCACCATGGTGAGGCCCAGGATGTACAGGGTGGCCAGGACGCGCTTCATGGAGGTCTATCCGGCCGCGCGCGGCCCACGCAAGGGGCGGAGAGCGCGGCGCATCAGAAAAAGGACGCCGAAACCTGGAACAGCTTTTCCACGCGCGGCATCTGCTGGCGCGAGGGCACGAAGACGATGACGTGGTCGTCGGTTTCGATCACGGTGTCGGCGTCCGGCAGGATGATTTCTTCGCCGCGCACCAGCGCGCCAATGCTGGCGCCCTTGGGCAGGCTGATCTTGCCCACCGCGCGGCCCACCACCTTGGACGTGGAGCGGTCGCCGTGGGCGATGGCCTCAAGGGCCTCGGCCACGCCCTGGCGCAGCCGGTGCACGGCCACCACGTCGCCGCGGCGCACGTGGCGCAGCAGTTCGCTCATGGTGGCCTGAGACGGCGACACGGCGATGTCGATGTGGCTGCCCTGCATGAGTTCGCCATACGCGTGGCGGTTGATCAGCGCGATCACCTTGCGCGCGCCCAGCCGCTTGGCCAGCAGCGAGGACATGATGTTGTCCTCGTCGTCGCTGGTGAGGGCCAGCCAGGTGTCCATGTCCTCGATGTTTTCGCGCTCGAGCAGCGCCTCGTCGGTGCCGCTGCCGTGCAGGACAAGGACGCTGTCCGGGAGCTGCGTCGCCAGGTATTCGCAGCGCTTCAGGTCGTGCTCGATGATGCGGACGCTGTACTTTTCCGCGGCAAGCTGGCGCGCGAGCCGCAGGCCGATGTTGCCGCCGCCCGCGATCATGACGCGGCGCACCGCGCGCTCGGCGTCGCGCAGCTTGCGCACGGCGCGCCGCGCGTGGTCGGAATCGACGACCAGCACGACTTCGTCGCCCGGCGCGATGACGGTGCCGCTGCCCGCCCGCAGGGGACGGCCGCCGCGCAGCACGTCGATGACGCGCGCCTTGACGTCCGGCCAGACGTCTCGCAGCTTATCCACGGAAGAATGCGCCATCGGGCTGCCATGTCCCACCCGGACGGTCACGACGCTGACGCGGCCTTCGGCGAATTCCACGACCTGCAGGGCCTCGGGGAACTCGATGAGGCTTTGCAGGTATGTGGTGACGCTGCGTTCGGGGCTGATGAGCGCGTCGATGCAGAAGCCTTCTTCGCTCATGAGTTCCGGATGCTCGGGAAATTCAGCGGAGCGGATGCGGGCGATGCGGCGCGGGATGTTGAACAGCTGGCGCGCGATCTTGCACGCGACCATGTTGGCGGAGTCGGACGCCGCACAGGCGATGAACAGATCGGTGTCGGCAGCGCCGGCGTTTTCCAAAACGGAAACCTGCGAGCCGTCCCCCAGGACGACACGCAGGTCAAAGTGCTCTTGCAGGTACTGCAACTGGGCGGGGTCGGAATCGATGACCGTGATGTCGTTTTGCTCGGACACCAGGTTTTCCGCCACGCTGGTGCCTACGCGGCCAGCGCCCATGATCAGGATCTTCATGTGCTGCGCTTGCGCGCGGACTCGATGCCCAATTGCTTGAGCTTGCGGTAGAGGTGGGTGCGCTCCAGCCCGGTCCGTTCGGACACGCGCGTCATGCTGTGGCTTTCCCTGACCAGGTGGTATTCAAAGTAGATGCGCTCGAACTCGTCGCGCGCCTCGCGCAGCGGCTGGTCCAGCGAGATGCTGCCAAGCTGGCCATTGGACGTGGCCGGCGCATCGCTGGCGGACACGGCGGCCAGCGCGGCGGGCGGATCCAGTTCGTCTTCCAGCGCCACGACCGGGCTGGCGGCAGCCGGATTGGCGGCGGCGGGCGCCGCATGCGGCACGCGGCCGCGCGCCAGGCCCGCGGCAACGGTCTTGAGCAAACGCTGCAGCGTGATGGGTTTTTCGAGGAAATCCATGGCGCCGATGCGCGTGGCTTCGACCGCCGTGTCGATGGTGGCATGGCCGCTCATCATGATGACAGGCATGTCCAGCAAGCCCTGCGAGCCCCACTCCTTGAGCAGGCTGACACCGTCGGTGTCGGGCATCCATATATCCAGCAACACCAGATCGGGACGCATGCGAAGACGAGCAGCGCGCGCTTGCGCCGCGTTTTCGGCCAGCTCGACCGTGTGTCCCTCGTCGTAAAGGATTTCCGACAAGAGCTCGCGTATACCGACTTCGTCGTCAACCACCAGAATTCTGGCCATAAAGCATCCACCTATTGCGTAGCCGCATTATCCTTTTCTTGCGCGGTGGCGTCCATAGTGTCGGACCCGGGCGCGAGCCGGGTCAACAGGATGGAAATCCGCGCCCCTCCTTCCTTGCGGTTGGCAAGGTCGATACGTCCGCCATGCTCTTCCACGATCTTGCGGACGATTGCCAATCCTAACCCAGTCCCGTGGGACTTTGTGGTTACGTAGGGCTCAAATGCGCGCTGCATGACCTGCGGCGGGAAGCCCGGACCGGTGTCCGCCACCGTGAAACGCAGCGCCTGATGCGCCACGCGATCGGGCTGTTCGCTGCGCATGAGCTGGGTCGTCACGCTGACGCGGCCCTGCCCGCCCAGTTCCGCGATCGCGTCGCGCGCATTGGAAAGCAGGTTGTGGATCACCTGCCGAAGCTGGGTCGGATCGCCCTCGATGTCGGGCAGGTCGGCGCCCAGGCTGACGTCAAGATTCAAGGCCTTTTCCGTCAGGCGCGGCGAGGCGCCCTCCGGCTCCCAGCCATAGAGCGTCAGCACGTCCGCCACCAGCGCGTTGAAATTGATGCGCTGCATGACGGCCGGCGGCGTGCGCGCGTACTCGCGGAAGTCGTCCACCATCTGCTTGAGCGACGCCACCTGATTCACGATCGTGTTGGTGGAGCGCGCCACGATCTGCGCCTCGGCGGGCGGCAACTTGCCTTCCAGCTTCATGGCCAGGCGCTCGGCCGAAAGCTGGATCGGGGTCAGCGGATTCTTGATTTCGTGGGCCAGGCGGCGCGCCACCTCGCCCCACGCCACCGTCCGGTTGGCGGAAATGACTTCGGTGATGTCGTCGAACACCACCAGATAGCCGTTGCCGCGCCCGTCCACCCGCAGGTGCGTGCCCCGCGCCAGCAGGGTCAGCGGCTGGGATGCGGTTTCGCCTTCGGCCTGGGCGGGCGCAATTTCGAACTGCTGCTGCCAGTGCTGGCGTTCGGAGCCGACCGCCGCGTGCGTCGAAAACGCCTGGCGCACGATATTCGCAAATTCCAGCATGCCGTCAGCGGTCTCCAGCGGGCGGCCGATGACCGAGCGCAGGTCCGCGCCCAGGATGGTCTGAGCGCCCTGGTTGACGGTGGTGACGCGGAACGATTCGTCGAACACCAGCACGCCGGAAGACAGGTTGGACAGCACGCTTTCCAGATAGACATTGGAGCGTTCAAGCTGCTGGCGGTTGCTTTCGACCATGCGGCGCGCCTCGTCGAGCTGGCGGGTCATGGCGTTGAACGACCGCGTGAGCTGGCCGACTTCGTCACGTTCCGGCGGCTCCGGCAGGGGCCGGTAGTCGCCCACGCCCACCGCCTGCGTGCCGCCCGCCAGGCTGAGCAGCGGGCGCACCAGCCGCTTGGACAGGGACAGCGCGACCGCGATGGCGCCAAACGCCGCCAGCAGCAGGGCCAGCGTCAGCGTGATGCCGTAGAGCTTGCGCAGGCCCAGGCGCGACAGCGCCAATTCCTGGTAATCGCGAAAACCTTGCTGCACGAGGTTGGCGTTGTGCGCGATCTGTTCGGGCACCGGCTGCAGCAATTGCAGCCAGCGCGGCTCGGAGGCCGGACCCAGCAGGTTGTCGTAGCGGTCCGGGCCGGTCAGGGGGATCACCACCCGCAGATGCAGGCCGCCTTCGGCGCCCGGCGTGACGGGGTCGTCGGCTTCGGCGGCGGAATAGCCGCGCGCCAGCCGCAACTGGTTCATTACCGTAGAGGGCGGCATGGCCGGCAGAAGCTGGCCGTACTGGCTGGTCGAAAACGCCACCATGCGGCCGCTGCCCGTGAACACCATGGCTTCCTGCACCCCGTTGGCCTCCCGCAGCCGGGTCAGCGCCAGCGTCACGCCGCTGTCGGTGCTGCGGTTCAGTTCCACGGCCATCGAGCGGGCCCGCGCGTCCAGGTCGGCCAGCAGCGAGTCGAGCGCGGCACGGCCCAGGTTCAAGCCGGCTTCCAGCGCCGTGTCCACGCGCACGTTGAACCAGGATTCGATCGAGCGCGACATGAACTGCACCGATACGGTGTAGATGAGCGCGCCGGGCACCACGCCGATCAGGGCGAAGGCGAGGGAAAAGCGGGCGGTGAGCCGCGCGCCGAACTGCCGGCGCCGGATCTGCCGGGCCAGCCGCACCGTCAGCGCCACCACCCAGATAAAGAGCGCCAGCGCGAAAATGCCGTTCAGGACCAGCAGCGTGTCGTAGTAGCGCGCAAAACGCGAGGCGTTTCCAGTGGACCAGGCCAAGAGGCCCAGCAGCGCCAGGCCGCTCACGGCGCCGACCATCAGCGCCAGCCGAAGCAAAAGCCTCATGAGGGATCTTTCTCCTTGTCGCCCAGCATGAACGAGAAGTCCATCCACGGCGTCGCCTGCGCCCACGAACTGCTGTTCAGGGCGTTGACCTGAAACGGCCGGGGCAACAACGACGTATCCAGCCTCAGGCGCACCTGCCCTTCATATTGGACGCCCACGTCAAACTCGGCGGCATCCGCGACCTGCCAATTGCGGATATGCCGGATGACGCTCATGGCGTCGTCCAGCGAGGCCACCGGAAAGGACAATTCGCCCACGCCCGCCCGCCACTGACGGGTCAGCGCGTTATAGACCACCCGCCAGGTGCGGGACGTGTCCACCAGCGATTTGTCGAACCAGTACCAACGCTCGCGCGTGATGGTCAGGTCGGCCGTGAAATACAGGGCGACGCCGCGCTGGGCGGCGTCGCGCAACTGCTGGTTAAGCTCGAATTCGACGTCTGCGTCGATTTCCAGGTTACCGCCGCGCACCGCCGGCTCGACGCGTGTGACACGCGGCTCGGACGCGTGAGCCACGCCCCCCGGCGCAGTCAAAAGCACGGCAGATACCAGCAACAACCCAAGAAATACGCGCGAAATAATGGACATACGGCACCGGAACTACGTCATGCCCCTATTCTTCGGGATTCAGGACTGCTTGGCAAACAAGGCGTAGAAAAACCCGTCGTGTTGCGCCGCGGGTGTTGCATCGACCGCAACTGGCAGCAATTGGCCGGGCGCGTCCAGGCGGATCGCGTCGGGGTGGCGCTGCAGGAATTCCAGGGCCTGGCGCGTGCCTTCGATCGGGAACACCGAGCACGTCACATAGAGCAGACGGCCGCCGGGGGCCACGGTGGACCACAGCGCGTCCAGAATCCGAATCTGCAGGCTGGCGGTGCGGCGCAGGTCGTTTTCGCGGCGCAGCCAGCGGATGTCGGGGTGGCGCCGGACGATGCCCGATGCCGTGCACGGCACGTCGGCCAGTACCGCGTCAAAGGGTTTGCCGTCCCACCAGGCGTCCAGGTCGGCGGCGTCGGCCGCCTTCAGCCGGACGTGGCCGCCGCCCAGGCCCAGCCGCGCCAGGTTCTGTTCGACGCGGCCAAGGCGGTCGGCGTCGGTATCCAGGGCAAGCAGGTCGATGTCGGCGAGTTCAAGCAGGTGCGCCGTCTTGCCGCCGGGCGCCGAGCAGGCGTCCAGCACCCGCATGCCGTTGGCAGGCGCCAGCAATTCAGCCGCGAGCTGCGCGCCCGCGTCCTGCACCGACCACCACCCCTCGGCAAATCCCGGCAACTGCGTTACCGGTTTGGGCGTGGCAAGCACCACGCCCGACTGGCCCACGGCTTCTGCCGCCAGACCCGCATCGTCAAAGGCAGCCAGCACCTGCTCGCGCGTGGCGCGGCGGCGGTTGACCCGCAAGGTCAGCGGGGCCGGCAGGTTGGACGCCGCCAGGATCTCGCGCCATTGCTTCGGATACGCCACGGTAAGTTGCTTGACCCACCAGCCGGGATGATTGAATTGCGCCTCGGGGCTGTCGGCCACCGACGCCTCCAGCGCGGCGCGCTCGCGCAGGAAGCGGCGCAGGCAGGCGTTGAGCATGCCCTTGAAGGACGCCAGCGCGCGCGAGCCGGCCGCCGCGGTCACCGCCTGGTCCACGACCGTGTGCGGGGCGTAGACCGGCATGCCCGGCAGGCTCGCCGCGGCATCGCCCTCTTCCTTGAGCAGCGTCAGCGACACCAGCAGCAGGGATTCGAACAGCACGCTGGGATAGCGCTGCACCATCTCGCGGCCGACGGCGTCGGCCCAGCCCAGGTAGCGCATCGCATGGAACGACACGGCCTGCGTGGCCGGACGCAGCGCGCCATCGACCTCGGCCAGCGCCTCCGTGAGCGAGCGGCCGTCGAGCACGTCCTCCACCACCCCCGCGCTGGCAAGAAGAACGGAAGAAAGCGGGGGGGCCAGATTGGGGGAGTCAGGACGGGTGGACATGGTGCGAAATCAAAGAGTAAGACCGCTATGGTAGCCCGGACCTGGACGGACGGCGGCGCGCGCGGCACACTGGCTCCCTGCCCCGGAGCCCCGCCATGTCCTTCGCCACGCTACTGCTTTTCATCCTGGCCTCTGCCGTCGCCATCATCACGCCCGGCCCGACCGTGCTGCTCGCCATGAGCAACGGTTCGCGCCACGGCGTGCGCGCCGCCTGCTGGGGCATGGGCGGCGCGGTGCTGGCGGACCTGGTCCTGATCGGCGCCGTGGCCTGCGGCCTGGGCGTTCTGCTGGCCGCCTCCGAGGTCGCCTTCCAGATCGTCAAATGGGTGGGCGCCGCGTATCTGGCCTGGCTGGGCTGGAAGCTCCTGCGGTCCGACGCGGCGCTGACCCTGCCGTCCGAACGCGCCCACGATGCGCGCCCGGCCGGGCTGGCGCTGGGCCTGCGCAGCTTCGTCGTGGCCCTGACCAATCCCAAGGCCCTGCTGTTCATGTCGGCCTTCCTGCCTCAGTTCATCAACCCCGCCGCCCCCCTGCCCGCCCAATACGCCATCCTGGCCGGCGTCCTGGCGCTGCTGAACGTGGCGACGATGCTGGCCTACGCGGCGCTTGGCGCGCAGATGGTGCGCGCCTTCCGGGCGGGCGGCCTGCGCTGGCTGAACCGGATCTGCGGCGGCATGTTGATCGGACTGGCGGGCACGCTGGCGCTGTATCGCCGCGCCGCGGCCTGAATCGCGGATCCCGATCACTGTCCGCGCGCCGGTCCGTCC
>NZ_JCBANC010000080.1:0-23280 GCF_059760815.1 Achromobacter sp. 1012554356
GGTCGTGATCGCCGCCGTCAACGTCGTTTTGCCGTGGTCAACGTGACCAATCGTACCCACGTTCACGTGCGGCTTGGTACGTTCAAACTTGCCTTTTGCCATGATCTCTATCCTTTGACTTTCAAGGAAACTTGATTTCTGCCGGGGCCGTCCGGATGGACGGACCCGGCAAGGGTTATTTACTTGGCCCGAGCGGCGATGACTTCGTCAGCGACGTTCTTGGGAGCCTCGGAGTAATGCTTGAATTCCATCGTGTACGTTGCACGGCCTTGCGTCAGCGAACGCAGGTTCGTGGCGTAACCGAACATCTCGGCCAGGGGCACTTCAGCCTTGATGGTCTTGCCACCGCCAACCATGTCGTCCATGCCTTGGACCATGCCGCGACGCGAGGACAGATCGCCCATCACGGTGCCAGCGTAGTCTTCCGGCGTTTCGACTTCGACGGCCATCATCGGTTCCAGCAGCACGGGGCTAGCCTTGCGCATGCCTTCCTTGAATGCCATCGAACCGGCCATCTTGAACGCGTTTTCGTTCGAGTCCACATCGTGGTACGAACCGAAGAACAGCGTGACCTTGACGTCCACGACCGGGTAGCCAGCCAGGATGCCCGAAGGCAGCGTTTCCTGCACGCCCTTGTCCACCGCGGGGATGTATTCGCGAGGAACCACACCGCCCTTGATGGCGTCCACGAATTCGTAGCCACCGCCAGGAGCCAGGGGCTCGACCTTCAGCACCACGTGACCGTACTGACCACGACCGCCCGACTGCTTGACGAACTTGCCTTCGACTTCTTCGCAGACCTTGCGGATGGTTTCGCGGTAGGCCACTTGCGGCTTGCCGACGTTGGCTTCCACGCCGAATTCGCGCTTCATGCGGTCGACCAGAATTTCCAGGTGGAGCTCGCCCATGCCGGAAATGATGGTTTGGCCGGATTCTTCGTCGCTGCGCACGCGGAACGACGGATCTTCCTGAGCCAGACGCGACAGCGCCAGACCCATCTTTTCCTGGTCAGCCTTCGACTTGGGTTCGACGGCCTGCGAAATCACGGGCTCCGGGAAAATCATGCGTTCGAGCAAGATGTGGGAGTCGATGTCGCACAGCGTTTCGCCGGTGGTCACGTCCTTCAGGCCGACCACGGCGGCGATGTCGCCTGCCAACACTTCCTTGATTTCTTCGCGGTTGTTCGCGTGCATCTGCAGAATGCGGCCGATACGTTCCTTCTTGCCCTTGATGGGGTTGTAGACCGTATCGCCCGACTTCAGGACGCCCGAGTACACACGCACGAAGGTCAATTGACCCACGAACGGATCGCTCATCAGCTTGAATGCCAGGGCCGAGAACTTCTCGGAGTCGTCAGCATTACGCTTGATCGCGTTGCCATCGTCGTCCTGGCCGTCGACCGGGGGAATGTCCACGGGCGAAGGCAGGTAGTCGATGACCGCGTCCAGCATGCGCTGCACGCCCTTGTTCTTGAAGGCGGTGCCACACAGCATCGGCTGGATTTCGCCAGCGATGGTGCGTTGACGGATGGCCAGGTTGATTTCGGCTTCGTCCAAGGAACCCGTTTCCAGGTACTTGTTCATCAGCTCTTCCGACGACTCAGCGGCGGCTTCAACCAGCTTTTCACGCCATTCGTTCGCCAGACCTTCCAGCTCGGCCGGAACGTCCTTGTAGTCGAACTTGGTGCCTTGGCTGGCTTCGTCCCAAATGATCGCCTTCATCTTGACCAGGTCGACCACGCCTTGGAACGTGTCTTCGGCGCCGATGGGAATGACGATCGGCACGGGATTGGCGCGCAGGCGGTTCTTCAGCTGGTCATAGACCTTGAAGAAGTTGGCGCCGGTGCGGTCCATCTTGTTGACGAAGGCCAGACGCGGCACGCCGTACTTGTTGGCTTGGCGCCACACGGTTTCGGACTGGGGCTGAACACCGCCCACCGCGCAGTAGACCATGCAGGCACCGTCCAGGACGCGCATGGAACGTTCCACCTCGATGGTGAAGTCCACGTGTCCCGGGGTGTCGATGATGTTGATGCGGTGCTCGGGGTAATTGCCGGCCATGCCACGCCAAAACGCCGTCGTAGCAGCCGACGTAATGGTGATGCCACGCTCTTGCTCTTGCTCCATCCAGTCCATGGTGGCTGCGCCATCATGCACTTCGCCAATCTTGTGATTGACGCCGGTATAGAACAGGATACGTTCGGTCGTGGTGGTCTTCCCTGCATCGATGTGCGCAGAGATACCAATGTTGCGATAGCGCTCGATCGGGGTTTTGCGGGCCATGGTGGATTAGTCCTTAAATTACCAGCGGAAATGGCTGAAGGCCTTGTTGGCCTCTGCCATCTTGTGCGTGTCTTCGCGCTTCTTCATCGCGGCGCCACGACCTTCGGAGGCGTCGATAAGTTCGCCAGCAAGACGCAGATCCATCGACTTCTCGCCACGCTTCTTGGCGGCTTCACGGAGCCAACGCATAGCCAGGGCCAGGCGGCGCACGGGGCGCACTTCAACCGGCACTTGGTAGTTGGCACCGCCAACGCGGCGGCTCTTCACTTCGACGATCGGCTTGATGTTGTTGATCGCCAGGCTGAAAACCTCGATCGGCTCTTTGCCGGTCTTGGTGGCGACTTGCTCGAGGGCGCCGTAAACGATGCGCTCGGCGACGGCCTTCTTGCCGTCCAGCATGACGACGTTCATGAACTTGGCGAGCTCGACGCTGCCGAACTTGGGATCGGGCAGAATCTCGCGCTTGGGTACTTCGCGACGACGGGGCATTGTTGCTTCCTTGTGTCTGTTCAGTTGAACCGTGTTTCATTACACGGCCATGGCCGTCCATTGGGACGACCCCTTACGTGCCGCGCACCTTCCCATCATCTGGACGGCGCGGTCGCACTTCCCTCGTGACGGACTTCCGTCACATGGGGGTACTGCCGACTTGCTATTAAGCCTTCTTCGGGCGCTTGGCGCCGTACTTCGAGCGGGCTTGCTTACGGTCCTTGACGCCTTGCAGGTCAAGGGAACCGCGCACGATGTGATAACGCACACCGGGCAAGTCCTTCACACGGCCGCCACGCACCAGAACCACCGAGTGCTCTTGCAGGTTGTGGCCTTCACCGCCGATGTACGAAATGACTTCGTAACCGTTGGTCAGACGCACTTTGGCAACCTTACGCAGAGCGGAGTTCGGCTTCTTGGGGGTGGTGGTGTACACGCGAGTGCACACGCCGCGGCGTTGCGGGCAGTTTTCGAGCGCGGGGCTCTTGCTTTTGATGATGCTGACTTCGCGCGGCTTGCGCACGAGTTGGCTAATGGTAGGCATGACCTTTGAAATCCCTTTTACGTACCACTGGTAAGTACTTACGTACTCGTCTCCTGGAGCGGGTGAGCTTTCGGAGAAGGCAGTTCGCGCAAAACCGCCTCAAACGTTCAAATACGTAAAAGAGCGGGCTTGCCAACAAACCATGACAAACGCACAAAACCGGGTGCAGCCAGAAAAACAGTTGCGACTAACTGGGCCAAGGACAAAGGTTCGTGACGCGCCTTTGGGCCTTGTTCCTGAACTGTCTGCCTGAGCGTGCAGATTTTGCGCGCGAAATAAAGCAGTAAGCCCTTTAGCATAACTGAGATCAAGGGCTGCTGTCAAAGTTTTTTGTAAGTGTCGCGCAGGGGCAAGTTGGCGCGAAAAGCGGGGCATTTAGCAGCCGCTGGCGAAAATTGGGGCCACGTAGCGGGCAGATCCGGGACCGGGATGTGTTGTCGGCCGCGACGCCTTACCCGGGCAATCCCTGCCCTCTGGCGTTGATCGCGAAGTGTACAGCGTGCGCGGTTAGCGGTCTGTAAAAAGATAGCCGCTGCCGTAGACCGTGCGGATCGGCAACACCACGCCGGCCTGTTCGGCCTTGCGCCGTAGCCGGCTGACAATCACATCGATGCTGCGCGCGCTGCTGGCGCGTGCGGCGCCCCCTTCCACCTGCAATTCATTTCCAAGGGCCTCGCGGTCAACGGCCTTGCCCGCCACGTTCAGCAAGGCGCGAATGATGAGGCGCTCGTTGGCGGACAGCGACAGCGTTACGCCAGTCGGGGCGGTCAGCGTCCACCCTTGGTCACGCAGCTCCCAGCGGCCGCTGCCGGAATCGTGCTGCTCGGCGGGATCGGCAGCCGTTGGCAGGCGACGCGCGAGCGCCAGCAGGATGCACACCAATTCGCGGGGATCCTGAGGGTCGGGCAGACAGGCATCCGCGCCGCTCTGAAGGCAGCGCAGGCGGCTGTCCACGGACATGCCCTTTCCCACCACCACAATGCCCAGCGGCGCGGAGCCATGCAGGCGCGCGATCAGGGCGTAACCGATTTCGCCCGACGCGCCAATGTCCAGAACCACGGCGTCGTAGTGGGCGCCGCTGAGAAGGCCGAACAGTTCCAGCGAAGTCGAGCAGCCGCGGGCCGAGATGCCGGCCTGCAACAAGGTGGACACGGACGAACCGCGCACGGTTTCGTCCGGTGACATCACAAGTATGCGCAATTGATTCATATCTCTTCCGGTCTGCATTCCCTCCCCTTGCACCGCCAGCTGTCTCGCGGCTGGTGACATCGTTGGAACAGTGTGGCGCTCGGTAACGCAACAACTCCAGTCAAGATTCGTCAACTTTGCAATGTTTGACAGTTCTTGCCATAACGTAGCCGCCGAAGGGTTTTCCCGAGTTATCATTCGTTTACATAAATCCCCCCTTTCGTTTTGCTAGGTCGCGACATGCGCGCCTGCGCAGCCAACTTTCGCGAGAACTCGTCTAATGAAAATCGCGTCGCTGGAAGACGACCTGGACCAGGCTCGGCGCATCCACCAAGTTCTGACCGCCGCCGGCTATGCTTGCACCAGCTATCACCAGAGCCGGGATCTGCTCGCCGCCCTTCGCACTGAAACGTATGACCTGGTGCTGCTGGACTGGCACCTGCCCGACATCGACGGTGACGACGTGGTCCGCTGGTTGCGTGCACACATCGGTGCGCGCATTCCCGTGATATTCCTGACCAACCGGTCCGCCGAGGATGACCTGGTCGAGGGCCTGCGCGCGGGCGCGGACGACTACATCGTGAAGCCGATGCGTCCCCTGGAGCTGCTGGCGCGAGTCGCGGCGCTGCTGCGCCGCAGCCAGATCGCCGAGTCCGTTGACCAAACCATCGACGTCGCGCGATACCGCGTCGACCCCACGGCGCGCACCGTTTCGCTGGATGACGTTGCCATTTCGCTGGCCCCAAAGGAGTTCGAGCTGGCGTTGCTGTTCTTTCGCAATGTCGGCAGGCTCATGTCGCGCGACGTGCTCGCCGAGTGCGTCTGGAACCGGGAAATCCCCGCCACCTCGCGCACGCTGGACACGCACCTGTCGAACATCCGGCAGAAGCTTCAGCTCCGCCCCCAGCACGGTGTGCGCCTGACCTCCTCTTATGCGCTTGGCTACCGGCTCGAACTGGTCAGCCCTTCCGACGACGGCCAGAACCTCGCGCCGTAGCGGCGCCGCCCGACTCCCTGGAGAATCGTTTGCCATGAGCCGCTTCCGCGCGCTTTCTTTGCTTGTCCTGGTTTCCTGCATGACGCTGGCCGCCCCGGTGCGCAGCCAGCCAGCCGGCGCATTGGGCGACGACTTCATTCATCGCGTGCGGCAGGGGGAGACGCTGATCGAACTGGCCACGCAGTACACGCGCAACCAAGCCAACTGGAACCGGCTGCAGACGCTCAACAAGGTCGTCACCCCGGAACTGCTGCCCATCGGATTGGAATTGCACATTCCCCTGGCGATGATTCCGGTGCGCGATGCGCAGGCGCAGGTAGTGCATGTCAGCGGCCAGGCCAGCCTGAATGGCAAGTCCGTGCAGCCGGGAACGCCGGTGGCGGAAGGCAGCACGCTGGAAACCGCCCCCAACGGCTTCGTCACGCTGCAGCTTGCCGATGGGTCGCGGCTCACGCTGCCGTCCAACGGCGCGGTGGACCTCACGCGCCTGCGCCAGTTCGAAGGCACCGCGCTGACGGATTCGGTGATCAATGTGCGGCGCGGCAGCCTGGAATCGAGCGTCGCGCCGGCAGGTCAAGGCGTCGGCCGTTTCGAGATCCGCACGCCGGTCGCCGTGACGGGCGTGCGAGGAACACGCTTCCGTGTTCAAAGCACCGCGCAAGGCGTCCATAGCGAAGTGCTGGAGGGCAGCGTGCGCCTGCAGGCACATGCGCCCGGCGATCCACCCGCCAAGCCGGTCGCGGTGGCACAAGGCTATGGGGCCGCGGTGGGCGCCGACGGCGCCGTGTCGGACGTGCGCCCGCTGTTGGCGGCACCCCAATTGGGCGAACCCGTGCGCGCGGGCGGCACGTGGTCGGTGCCTATTGCGCCGGTCGAAGGCGCGCGAAGCTATCTGGTGCGCGTCTCGCGCGATGCCGACGGCGCGCTGCCCGTTTCGTCCGCCAGCTTTCCGGCCAATGACATCCGCTTTTCCGCGCCGGGGCCGGGCACGTTCTACGTGTCGGTGCGCGCCGTCGATGCCCTGGGCCTGCACGGGGCGGATTCGGTCCGCCCCTTTGAGGGCGCGAACATGTTGATGACGTCGTACGGCCTGGGCGTTGGCAGCGGCTCGGGCGGGCTTGTGACGCTGACGGCGTACTAGGTCAAGCGCCATGGCCGACCCCGCCGACGCGCTCGACCGGTCCTGGCGATCCGGGCTGTGGCTGACGTTGGCGCTGGCGGCGCTGGCCGCTTTCCTCGGCACCTTCAACGGCCTCGGCCGTCTAGACCTGGTCTTCTACGACCGCGCGGTGATGATGACGGGCCGGCCGGCCGATCCCGACATCCTTGTCGTGGCGATCGACGACGCGAGCATCGACGCGCTAGGACGCTGGCCGTGGCGGCGTGCCATCCACGCTGCCTTGCTCGACCGGCTGGCGGGCGCGCGGGCCGTGGGCGTGGATCTCATCTTTGCCGAACCCGACAAGGTCAATGCCGCCGATGACGCCATCCTGGCGGACAGCATTCGGCGCAATGCGCACACCGTGCTGCCGGTGGTCCTGGACCGTCTGAAAAACCCGACGGCCATCGGCCTGCCGATCCCCGAACTGGCGCAAGCATCGGCCTCCACCGGCTTCATCAATGCGGTTATCGACCCGGACGGCGTGGTGCGCGAAGCCGCCCTCACTGCGCAGTTTGCGGGCGACCGCAGGAATCACCTGGCCATCTCTATGCTCGAGGTCGGCGGCGAATCGGATCGCGCCCAACGGTTGCTCAAGCGCGCCAACGCTGAAGGCCGCATCCTGATTCCCTATGCTGGCCCGCCCGGTCACGTGCGGACAGTCTCCTACCTTTCGGTGCTGCGGGGCGACCTGCCGCCGGAGGAGCTGCGCGGCAAGTATGTGCTGGTGGGCGCCTGGGCGACCGGCCTGGGCGACGAGTATCCGACGCCGGTGTCGCACGACGTCAGCGGCATATCGGGCGTGGAGATCATCGCCAACGTCCTGCAGGCAGCACGCGAGGACATCGCGTTCCAGCGGCCGCCGGCCTGGTGGAGCGCGCTGTTCGCGCTGTTGCCGGTGTTGCTCGCCTGCCTGGCCTTGTGGCGCCTCGCCCCCAAGAAGGCGCTGGTCGTCAGCCTTGCGCTGCTTGCAGCCATCCCGCTGGCATCGTGGCTGCTGCTTGCCCAGTTCTATCTGTGGTTCGCACCTACCGCCGCATTGGCGGGCGTGGCGCTGTGCTATCCGCTCTGGAGCTGGCGTAACCAGGAAGCGGCGCTGCGCTACATGGACACGGAGCTGCGGCGCCTGCAGCGCGAGTACCCGCCGATTCTGAACGAAGCGCGCGTGCAGCTCGCCGATCCGAATGCATCGCTGGAGAGCCGGGTCGGTGAACTTCGGCGCGCGCTGGCGCGCGTGCGCAACCTGCGGCGGTTCCTGGCTGACGGACTCGACGGCATGCCGGATGCGACGCTGGTGTTCGACCAGGAAGGCCGCATGCGATTCCGCAACCAGGCCGCCATCATGTTCTTCCAGCGGCTTGGCATCCGTGCGCCCCGCATCGGGCGGCCGGCGGCGCATCTGCTTGAACACACCCTCGCCGACGAGACCGCGCGCGCGCGCGTGGCCGAGGCGCTGAGCGGCCGCCCGCCGGCCGACGCCGCCTCCCCCTGGAGCGCGGACCTTGAAGTGCGCGACCGAGCCGGCCGCGACCTGATCCTGAAATGCGCCCCCATCCACACGGCCGAGGGCCAGTTCGCGGGCACGGTCGCCACGCTGACCGACATCTCAAGCATTCGCCAGGCCGAGCGGCAACGCGAAGAGACGCTGCGCTTCATCTCGCACGACATGCGCGCGCCGCAAAGCTCGATTCTTGCGCTGGTGGAGTTGTCGCGGGAAGGCGGGCAACAGGAAGTGCGGCACGACACACTCGAACGCATTGCGATGCTGGCCAACCGCACGCTCACGCTGGTCGATGACTTCGTGCATCTGACGCGTGCCGAATCGATGCCGATCAGCACCATCGAACTGGATCTGGGCGGCCTGCTGCAGGACGCCGTCGACGATCTCTGGCCGTCCGCCAACAAGCGCGGCATCGCATTGGAGACCCGTGCGCCGCTGCCGGTTGCCTACACCCGCGGCGAACAGACGCTACTGATGCGCGCGCTCTGCAACCTCGTCGACAACGCCATCAAGTACAGCGCAAACGGCACGCGTGTCGAGTGCGGCATCGATGAACAGCCCGGCTTCTGGCGCGTGCGCGTCCACGATCAGGGCCAGGGCATCGCCCCGCAGGACGTCGCCCGGCTCTTCGAGCCCTTTGCGCGCGTGGGTGTTGAAACGCGGGGGGATGTCGGCGGCGCGGGGTTGGGACTGGCCTTTGTGCACACCGTGGCAAAACGCCACGGCGGACGTATCGAAGTGCAGAGCGAACTCGGCGTAGGCTCCGAGTTCATCCTGCACCTACCGAAGGTGTAATCCGCTTTCCCTACTGGAAGGTGTGCGAGATGACTGCGGGCCTGCCCGGCTTGACCTCGAGCGTCATGCGCATGGGTGGCAGGTCGGCGTTGCGCACGACCACCTGATACTTGCCTGGAATCAGCTTGAGGTCCTTGACCGGCGGACTGATGCCGCGCGCCACGCCGTTGATCCAGACTTCACCCCAGGGGTGGATGTCCAGCCGAACGCTAACGGGTACCGGCTTGGGCTTTGGCGCTTCCTCGGCGGTCGCCGGCGCCGGTTCCTGCGCTACGGGCGCTGGCGGTGCATCGGCCGTACTGGCGGAATTGGCCTGCGCCCCCGAGGTGGGCGGGACGGACGTGGCGGCAGACCCGGCTGCGCCTGACTGCCCCGTTGCAGCGCCATTGGACGTCAAGGATGGCAGGTCCGCGGGCGCCGCCGTTGCCGCCGGGGCCCGCTGCGGCGCGGGTGCGGGGGTCTGCGGCAAAGGATGCACGACGGGCGGGTTCGGTTGCACGACTTCCGATCGGGTGATGAGGGCATTGGGCATACCCTTGCCCCAGTGGAACCAGGCGTAGATGCCTGCGCCGATGAGCGCCAGAATGAGCAGCCAAAACAGCAACGGTCCGCGCCGGCGGGCGGGCTCGCGCCGTTCCGGGAAACCCGCCACGGGCGCAACCTTGGCCGCTTCATCCAATTCGTCTTCGGGCTCTTCCGGTTCGTCGTAGGCCGCCACGCCCAGCAGGCTGGCCAGCTCGGCCAGCGACTGCGGCCGCTCCTTCGTATCCATCGACAAACCGGCATCGATGACGCGCAGGAATTCCTGGCTGTACTTGGGCAGCCCCATCTCCGCCAGCGCGTCGTAGTCGTCGTGGGCGCGGCGCTCCGGCGCCGGCGGCGGCCGGCTGCCAATAACCAGCGCGTACGCCACGGCGCACAGGGAATAGATGTCCGACCAGGGGCCGCGCGGCCATTCCATGGAATCGGTGTACAGCTCGAACGGCGCGAAGCCGGCGGCTGGCGTGCGGCTGGAACGGCGCGAACGCGCCACCGCCAGTTCGGGCAGCAGATGCGCACGCGCGCCCTCGTCCATGCCGACCGTCTCAAGCGAAATGTCGCCGCAGATTTCGCCCTGCGCGTGCAGCGCGATAAGGGAAGGAAGGAGATCGGAGAGGAGCCGCTTGATGCGCGACTCCGGCACCCCGCCTGCCGCGCTGGCCGCGATGGCGCTCAACGGGCGCAAGGCCAACGGCGCGGCGCCGGAAAACGGGCCACGCGGCGTCAACAAGCCGGCGGGAGTAGACATCATCGAAGCTGCGCGTGCGCGCTAAAACGGGTTCAGGGGCTATTTAGGCGGAATATTATCCAATCCGCACGGTAAGGACATTGCCGAAAATGTCCGAGCGCATCAGGCTGTGGCACGATAGCGTACTGCGTCACCACCCTACATCTTTGGAAGCCATGAAAATTCGCATCCTGAGCAGTCTGCTTGGCGTATCGGCCCTCCTGGCCGGTTGCACGGGCATCTCCAAACCGCAACCCGAGAGCCCTCCGACGGCCGAAGCGCTGGCCGAACTGCAGCAGGTGCGCGACCAATATAGCGCCGGCCGTTACGGCGAAGTCATCCGTGGCGTCGCCAAATCCGATGCGCTGGCCACCTCGTCCAAAGCGGTGCGCATAGAAGCCTACAAGCTTCAGGCTTTCAGCTACTGCGTGACGCGTTATGCCCAGCTTTGTGAGGACAGCTTCACGCGCATTCTGGTGCTGGATCCGGCGTTCGAACTGGCGCCTAACGAGGCTGGCCATCCGGTCTGGGGACCGGTCTTTCAGCGCGCCCGAGCCCAGGCTGCCAAGTAGTCCTGCCGCACCCTTTCTTTCGCAAGTAAAAAGGCCGCTGATTCGCATCAGCGGCCTTTTGATTTTCAGGCTTCCACCGCAGCCTCGCGGCGGAAACCTGTCCGGGCGTTCCGCTTATTCGGCGGAGTCGTCGGTACCCACATCGGTTGCAGGCGTCTCGGCGTCCGAACCCACCGTGACCGGTGCGTCTTCGAACGGGTTGGCCTGCTGGCGAGCGGCTTCGCGTTCCGCGGCCTCCAGCAGTTCCTTGTCGCGGCGTGCATGGTGGTAAGCCAGGCCGGTACCCGCCGGGATGAGGCGGCCGACGATGACGTTTTCCTTCAAGCCGCGCAGGTCGTCGCGCTTGCCCATGATGGCGGCTTCGGTCAGGACACGGGTGGTCTCCTGGAACGAAGCGGCCGAGATGAACGAGTCGGTCGACAGCGAGGCCTTCGTGATACCGAGCAGCACGTTGTCGTACGAGGCCGGACGCAGATCGGCAGCGGTGACGCGGTCGTTCTCGTTGAGCAGCTCGGAGCGCTCGACTTGCTCGCCCGGGATGAACTCGGTGTCGCCCGCGTCAACGATGTTCACACGGCGCAGCATCTGACGAACAATCACTTCAATGTGCTTGTCGTTGATCTTCACGCCCTGCAGACGGTAAACGTCCTGCACTTCGTCGACGATGTACGTCGCCAGCTTTTCGATGCCTTGCAGGCGCAGGATGTCGTGGGGATCGGCCGGGCCGTCCACGATCATTTCGCCCTTGTTCACCACCTGGCCGTCGTGCACCAGAACCTGCTTTTCCTTCGGAATCAGGAACTCGTGGCTCACGCCTTCCAGGTCGGTGATGACCAGACGCTGCTTGCCCTTGGTGTCCTTGCCGAACGAGACCGTACCGGTGACGTCGGCGAGCATGCCGGCGTCCTTCGGCGAACGGGCTTCGAACAGTTCGGCCACACGCGGCAGACCGCCGGTAATGTCGCGGGTCTTTTGCGATTCTTGCGGAATACGCGCCAGAACTTCACCCACGGCAACCTGCTGGCCGTCACGCACCGTGATCAGCGCCCCCACCGGGAACGAGATGTTCACCGAGTGATCGGTGCCGGCGATCTTGACGTCTTCGCCGTTCTCGTTGACCAGCTTGATCTGCGGACGCATGACGATCTTGCCGCCACGGGTCTTCGGCGTGATGACGACGAGCGTCGACAGGCCGGTGACTTCGTCCACCTGCTTGGCAACGGTCACGCCTTCTTCGATGTTCTCGAAGCGGACGGCGCCGCCGTATTCCGACACGATCGGACGGGTCAGCGGATCCCACGTTGCCAGGCGCGCGCCGGCCTTCACAGCCTCGCCATCGCCCACCAGCACGGTCGCGCCGTACGGGATCTTGTGACGTTCGCGTTCGCGGCCGTTGTCATCGAAGATCGCCAGTTCGCCCGAGCGCGAGATCGCGACACGTTCGCCCTTGGCGTTCGTGACATAGCGCATCGTGCTGGCAAAACCGACGGTACCCGTCGACTTGGTTTCCACCGCGCTGGCCAGGGCCGAACGCGATGCCGCGCCACCGATGTGGAACGTACGCATCGTGAGCTGCGTGCCCGGTTCACCGATGGACTGAGCAGCGATAACGCCAACTGCCTCGCCCTGGTTGACCGGCGAACCACGACCCAGGTCGCGGCCGTAGCAGTGCGCGCACAGACCATGACGCGTTTCGCAGGTCAGCGGCGTGCGGACCTTGACTTCGTCCACGCCGATGCGGTCGATGGTGTCGACCAGATCTTCGTCCAGCAGCGTGCCGGCGACGATGGCCGTTTCCTGCGTGTCCGGGTTGACGATGTCCACGGCAGCGACGCGGCCGAGGATACGGTCGCGCAGCGGTTCGATGACTTCACCGCCTTCGACCAGGGCCTTCATGTTGTAGCCCTGCGAAGTGCCGCAGTCGTCTTCCGTGATGACCAGATCCTGCGTCACGTCGACCAGACGGCGAGTCAGGTAACCCGAGTTCGCGGTCTTCAGTGCCGTATCGGCCAGACCCTTACGCGCACCGTGAGTGGAGATGAAGTACTGGAGTACGTTCAGGCCTTCACGGAAGTTCGCGGTAATGGGCGTTTCGATAATCGAGCCGTCCGGCTTGGCCATCAGGCCGCGCATGCCGGCCAGCTGGCGGATCTGGGCGGCCGAACCGCGGGCGCCCGAGTCAGCCATCATGTAGATGGAGTTGAAGGACTCCTGGCGCACTTCCTCGCCGTGACGGTTGGTCACGGGCTCGGTGGCCAGTTGTTCCATCATCGCCTTGCCGACCTTGTCGCCAGCCTTGCCCCAGATGTCCACAACGTTGTTGTAGCGCTCTTGGGACGTGACCAGACCCGACGAGTACTGCTTGTCGATTTCCTTCACTTCGCGGCTGGCTTCGGCCAGGATGCCTTCCTTGGCGGTCGGGATCAGCATGTCGCCCATGGCGATCGAGATACCGCCGCGCGTGGCCAGGCGGAAGCCCGACTGCATCAGCTTGTCGGCGAAGATCACCGTGTCGCGCAGGCCGCAGCGGCGGAACGACTGGTTGATCAGGCGCGAGATTTCCTTCTTCTTCAGCGCCTTGTTCAGGACGGTGAAGGGCAGGCCCTTGGGCAGGATCTCGGACAGCAGCGCACGGCCGACCGTCGTCTCGTGACGGCGGATCACCGGCTGCCATTCGCCGTTCTCGTCGCGCTCGTGTTCCTTCAGGCGCACGGTGACGCGGCTTTGCAGCTCGACTTCGTTGTTGTCGTAGGCGCGCTGAACTTCAGCGACGTCCGTGAAGAAGATGCCTTCGCCACGGCCGTTGATGCGCTCGCGGGTCGTGTAGTACAGACCCAGCACGATATCCTGCGACGGCACGATCGACGGTTCGCCGTTGGCCGGGAACAGCACGTTGTTGGACGCGAGCATCAGCGTGCGCGCTTCCAGCTGGGCTTCCAGCGACAGCGGCACGTGGACGGCCATCTGGTCACCGTCGAAGTCGGCGTTGAACGCCGCGCAAACCAGCGGGTGCAGCTGGATGGCCTTGCCTTCGATCAGCACCGGCTCGAACGCCTGGATGCCCAGACGGTGCAGCGTCGGCGCACGGTTCAGCATGACCGGGTGTTCGCGGATGACTTCTTCCAGGATGTCCCAGACCACCGGTTCCTGGCTTTCGACCAGCTTCTTGGCAGCCTTGATGGTCGTGGCCAGGCCCATCATCTCCAGACGATTGAAGATGAACGGCTTGAACAGTTCCAGGGCCATCAGCTTGGGCAGGCCGCACTGGTGCAGCTTGAGCTGCGGACCCACCACGATGACCGAACGGCCCGAGTAGTCGACGCGCTTGCCCAGCAGGTTCTGACGGAAACGACCGCTCTTGCCCTTGATCATGTCGGCCAGGGACTTGAGCTGGCGCTTGTTGGCGCCCGTCATGGCCTTGCCACGGCGGCCGTTGTCCAGCAGCGAGTCAACCGCTTCCTGCAGCATGCGCTTTTCGTTGCGCAGGATGATTTCGGGCGCCTTGAGCTCGAGCAGACGCTTCAGGCGGTTGTTGCGGTTGATGACGCGGCGGTACAGGTCGTTCAGGTCGGAGGTCGCGAAGCGGCCGCCGTCCAGTGGCACCAGCGGACGCAGGTCCGGCGGCAGCACGGGCAGCACTTCCATGACCATCCACTCGGCCTTGATGCCGGACTTCTGGAAGCCTTCCAGCACCTTCAGGCGCTTGGAGATCTTCTTGATCTTGGCTTCCGAGCTGGTGGCCTTCAGTTCGCCGCGCAGCGTTTCCACTTCGCGGTCGATGTCGATGGTGCGAAGCAGTTCGCGCACGGCTTCCGCGCCCATCAGGGCACGGAAGTCGTCGCCGTATTCCTCGGTCTTGGCCAGGAAATCGTCGTCCGACATGATCTGGCCGCGCTTGAGCGGCGTCATGCCAGGTTCGATCACGCACCAGGCTTCGAAGTACAGCACGCGTTCGATGTCGCGCAGGGTCATGTCGAGCACCATGCCCAGACGCGACGGCAGGCTCTTCAGGAACCAGATGTGCGCGACGGGGCTGGCCAGCTCGATGTGGCCCATGCGTTCACGGCGAACCTTGGCGACGGTGACTTCCACGCCGCACTTTTCGCAGATCACGCCACGGTGCTTGAGGCGCTTGTACTTGCCGCACAGGCACTCGTAGTCTTTGATCGGGCCAAAGATCTTGGAGCAGAACAGGCCGTCACGCTCGGGCTTGAACGTGCGGTAGTTGATCGTCTCGGGCTTGCGGACTTCGCCGTAGGACCACGAACGGATCTTCTCGGGCGAGGCGATGCCGATCTTGATGGCATCGAACTGCTCGTCTTGAGAGACTTGCTTAAAGAGGTCGAGTAGCGCTTTCATTAGTTACGCTCCAAATCCATGTCCAGGGCCAACGAGCGGATTTCCTTGACCAGAACGTTGAACGATTCCGGCATGCCGGCATCGATCACGTGGTCGCCCTTGACGATGTTTTCGTAAACCTTGGTACGACCGTTGATGTCGTCCGACTTCACCGTCAGCATTTCCTGCAGGGTGTAGGCGGCGCCGTATGCTTCCAGCGCCCACACTTCCATTTCCCCGAAACGCTGGCCACCGAACTGCGCCTTGCCGCCCAGCGGCTGCTGAGTCACCAGCGAGTACGGGCCGGTGGAACGCGCGTGCATCTTGTCGTCGACCAAGTGGTGCAGCTTCAGGTAGTGCATGTAGCCGACCGTCACGGGGCGCTCGAATTGCTCGCCCGTGCGGCCGTCGAACAGCCATGCCTGCGTACGCGAAGGCGTCAGCGCCATGCGCTCGGCGACGTCGTCCGGATAGGCCAGCTCCAGCATCTTGGTGATTTCCTCTTCGGTCGCGCCGTCGAAGACGGGCGTCGCGAACGGCACGCCGTTCTTGAGGTTTTGGGCCATTTCCATGACTTCGTCATCGGTCAGTTCGTCGATGCGCGCGCCGGAGCCGGTCGTGTTGTAGACCTTGTCCAGATATGCGCGGACGTTCTTGACCTGCGCCGAACGCTCATCGCGCAGCATGTCTGCGATGCGATGGCCAACGCCCTTGGCGGCCCAGCCCAAGTGGACTTCCAGCACCTGGCCGACGTTCATCCGCGAGGGCACGCCCAGCGGATTCAGAACGATGTCGGCCGGCGTGCCGTCAGCCATGTGGGGCATGTCTTCCACCGGCGTGATGCGCGACACGACACCCTTGTTGCCGTGACGGCCTGCCATCTTGTCGCCAGGCTGCAGACGACGCTTCACGGCCAGGTAGACCTTGATCATCTTCAGCACGCCCGGAGGCAGCTCGTCGCCTTGCGTCAGCTTCTTGCGCTTCTCTTCGAAGGCCAGATCGAACTGGTGACGCTTCTGCTCGAGCGATTCCTTGGCCTGCTCCAGCACGACAGCGTGCGGCTCATCGGCCAGACGGATGTCGAACCACTGCCAGCGATCCAGGTCAGCCAGGTAGGCCTTGGTGATCGTCGCGCCCTTGGCCAGCTTGCGCGGGCCGCCGTTGACGGTCTTGTTGATCAGCATCTTCTCGATACGATCGAACTGGTCGTTTTCAACGATGCGCAGCTGGTCGTTCAGGTCCTGGCGATAGCGGCGCAGTTCATCGTCGATGATGGACTGGGCGCGCTTGTCGCGCACGATGCCTTCACGCGTGAACACCTGCACGTCGATCACGGTGCCGGTCATGCCCGAGGGCACGCGCAGCGAGGTGTCCTTAACGTCGGACGCCTTTTCACCGAAGATGGCGCGCAGCAGCTTTTCTTCCGGCGTCAGCTGGGTTTCGCCCTTGGGCGTGACCTTGCCGACCAGCACGTCGTCAGCGCTGACTTCGGCGCCGATGTAGGTGATGCCGGAATCGTCCAGACGGTTCAACTGCGTTTCAGCCAGGTTGCTGATGTCGCGGGTGATTTCTTCCGGTCCGAGCTTCGTGTCGCGGGCGACAACCGTCAGTTCCTCGATGTGCACCGAGGTGTAGCGGTCATCCGCCACAACCTTTTCGGAGATCAGGATCGAGTCTTCGAAGTTGTAGCCGTTCCAGGGCATGAACGCGATCAGCATGTTCTGACCCAGGGCGAGTTCGCCCAGGTCGGTCGATGCGCCGTCAGCCAGCACGTCGCCCTTGGCAACGCGGTCGCCACGCTTGACGATCGGACGCTGGTTGATGTTCGTGTTCTGGTTGGAACGCGTGTACTTGATCAGGTTGTAGATGTCGACGCCCACTTCGCCGGCGACGTTTTCTTCGTCGTTCACGCGAATCACGACGCGCTCGGCATCGACGTGGTCGACCAGGCCGCCACGCAGTGCCTGCACGGTGGTGCCCGAGTCAACGGCCACGGTGCGCTCGATACCCGTACCCACGACCGGCTTTTCCGGACGCAGGCAAGGCACGGCCTGACGTTGCATGTTGGCGCCCATCAGTGCGCGGTTCGCGTCGTCGTGCTCCAGGAACGGAATCAGCGAGGCAGCAACCGACACGATCTGCGACGGGGCAACGTCCATGTAGTGCACGTTGGCCGGGGCGGTCAGCATCGTTTCGCCAGCTTCACGGCAGGCGACCAGGTCGTCCACGAAACGGCCTTCTTCGTCGAGCGCGGCGTTGGCCTGCGCGATGACGTAGTGGCTTTCTTCGATGGCCGACAGGTAATCGATCTGCTCGCTGACGCGGCCGTCGATGATCTTGCGGTAAGGCGTTTCCAGGAAGCCGTACTCGTTCAAGCGAGCGTACAGCGCCATGGAGTTGATCAGACCGATGTTCGGGCCTTCCGGCGTTTCGATCGGGCAGACGCGGCCGTAGTGGGTCGGGTGCACGTCGCGGACTTCAAAGCCGGCGCGCTCGCGGGTCAGACCGCCCGGGCCCAGTGCGGAAACACGACGCTTATGCGTGATTTCCGACAGCGGGTTGGTCTGGTCCATGAACTGCGACAGCTGGCTCGAACCGAAGAACTCCTTGATGGCTGCCGAGATCGGCTTGGAGTTGATCAGGTCGTGCGGCATCAGGTTTTCCGTCTCGGCCTGGCCCAGACGTTCCTTGACGGCGCGCTCGACGCGCACGAGACCGGCGCGGAACTGGTTTTCGGCCAGTTCGCCGACGCAACGCACGCGGCGGTTGCCCAAGTGATCGATGTCATCGATCTGACCACGGCCGTTGCGCAGCTCAACCAGCACCTTGATGGTCTCAAGGATGTCTTCGTTGGTCAGCGTCATCGGGCCGGTGATGTCCTCACCACGGCCCAGACGGCTGTTGACCTTCATGCGGCCGACGCGCGACAGATCGTACGTCTCTTCGCTGTAGAACAGACGCTGGAACAACGCTTCCACCGCTTCTTCGGTGGGCGGCTCGCCAGGACGCATCATGCGGTAGATGGCAACGCGCGCGGCCATCTGGTCGGCGGTTTCATCGGTGCGCAGCGTTTGCGAGATGTAGGGACCGCGATCCAGGTCGTTGGTGTACAGCGCCTGGAAGTCGTGCACGTTGGCGGCGCGCAGGGCGCCCAGCACGCTTTCCGTGATCTCGTCGTTGGCGTTGGCGATGACTTCGCCGGTTTCTTCGTCAACGATGTTCTTGGCCAGCACGCGGCCGTACAGGAAATCTTCCGGCACGGAGATGCGCTGGATGCCGCCGGCAGCCAGGTCGCGCAAGTGCTTGGCGTTGATGCGCTTGTCCTTTTCGACGATCACCTTACCCGAACGGTCGGCGATATCGAAACGGGCCATTTCGCCCTTCCAACGCTCAGGCACGAATTCCATCATCGCGCCTTCGCTCTTCAATTCGAAGTTGTCGAAGTCGAAGAAGTTGGCCAGGATGGATTCCGGCGTCATGCCGATGGCCTTGCACAGGATCGTGACAGGCATCTTGCGACGGCGGTCGACGCGGAAGAACAGGACGTCCTTCGGGTCGAATTCGAAGTCCAGCCACGAACCGCGGTAAGGAATCACGCGGGCCGAGAACAGAAGCTTGCCCGAGCTGTGCGTTTTGCCGCGGTCGTGTTCGAAGAACACGCCAGGCGAACGGTGCAGCTGCGAAACGATGACACGCTCCGTGCCGTTGATGACGAAGGAACCCGTGCCCGTCATGAGCGGAATTTCGCCCATGTAGACTTCTTGTTCCTTCACTTCCTTCACGGTGGGCTTGCTGACTTCGCGGTCAAGCAGCACCAGGCGGACCTTGGCTCGCAGGGGCGAGGCATAGGTCAGGCCACGTTGCTGACATTCCTTGACATCGAACACCGGTTCGCCGAGCACGTAGCTCACGAACTCCAAGCGCGCCATACCGTTGTGACTAACGATCGGGAAAATCGACGAGAACGCCGCCTGCAAACCGTCGGCTACGCGTTCGGACGGGGCGGTATCCGCCTGCAGGAAAGTTAGGTAGGATTGAAGCTGAGTCGCCAAAAGGAAGGGAACGTTTTGAACGTCTTCACGCTTGGCGAAGCTTTTGCGGATGCGCTTTTTTTCGGTGTACGAGTAAGGCATGAGCACTCCGACTCGAGGTTGCATGGGCCGTCAACCACGGCCCCAGGTGATACGACTCCAGGAAACCCCACTGAATGGGCATACCCCCAGTAGGGGTTTCCTGGAAACGCAAAAGCCCGGGGACTGCAAACTGTGCTGTCCCCGGGCAGTTGACGCAGGTCTTACTTGACTTCGACCTTGGCGCCAGCTTCTTCCAGCTTCTTCTTGGCGGCTTCGGCATCAGCCTTGGCCACAGCTTCCTTGACGGGCTTCGGAGCGCCGTCGACCAGGTCCTTGGCTTCCTTCAGACCCAGACCGGTCAGCTCGCGCACGGCCTTGATGACGCTGACCTTGTTCGCGCCGGCTTCTTGCAGGACGACGGTGAACTCGGTTTGCTCTTCAGCAGCGGCGGCAGCGCCACCAGCGGCGGGAGCAGCAACAGCGACGGCAGCGGCAGCAGCCGACACGCCGAACTTCTCTTCCATTTCCTTGATCAGCTCGGACAGCTCGAGCACGGTCATGCCAGCGATGGCGTCAAGGATTTCAGCTTTGTTAAGTGCCATTTTTCAGAACTCCAAATATTTTGGTAATGCCAGGGTTTGGGTGTCGCTTCGTCGTTCAGCGAATTCCGGACAGCAGGGCGATTAGGCCGCTGCCTTCTGGTCGCGCACGGCGGCGAGGCCACGGGCGAACTTGGTCGGAACTTCGTTGAGCGTACGCACGAATTGCGCGATGGGGGCTTGCATGGTGCCAAGCAGCTTCGACAGCAACTCTTCGCGCGAGGGCATGGTGGCCAGAGCCTTCACACCTTCTTGGTTCAGCAAGTTGTTGGGCAGAGCGCCCGCCTTGATGACCAGCTTATCGTTGCTTTTTGCGAAACCAGCAATGACCTTGGCCGCCGAAACCGGATCCGCGCTGATGCCATAGATCAGCGGACCGGTCAGTTGCTCAGCCAACGGCTCGAAAGCCGTGCCGGCAACAGCACGACGGGCCAGCGAGTTCTTCAGAACACGCAGATACACGCCCGATTCACGCGCAGTTTTGCGCAGTACGGTGACAGAGGCGACGTCCAGACCACGGTACTCAGCGATAACAATCGATTGGGCCTTGGCGACAACCGCCGAGACTTCCTCGATTACCACCGCTTTCTCTTGACGATTGAGACTCACGGTTTGAACACTCCATCAAAAGACGCTTGGGGCCGGAGCCTTGCGCGTCAACCGAATGCGGCGCCTGGACGAGTTCTTCGGGTAAAGAAATCTTCCTGGGGACGCCGTCTACGCTGGATCCGGACTGTGTGAGCTCCGGTATTAAGCGGGGCAGCGGCGATACTGCTTTCCTTGCGGAAGGTAGCTCCCCTCCACTGCCCTGCTCCAGCGGTCTTTGACAGCAACATCCGGAAGGTTCCGGATGCAGCCCAAAGTACGTTTACTGCTGTTGGCTTAGTTGGAAGCCGACAGCGAGGCAATTTCCACACGCGCACCGCCGCCCATCGTGGACGAAACGGCGAGCTTGCGCAGGTAAATGCCCTTGGCAGCCGCGGGACGAGCCTTTTGCAGGGCGTCGACCAGGGCGGCCAGGTTGGTTTGCAGCTGTTCCACGCCGAACGACGCGCGGCCGATCGTTGCGTGGATGATGCCAGCCTTGTCGGTACGGTACTGAACCTGACCGGCCTTGGCGTTCTTCACAGCGGTCGCGACGTCGGGGGTCACGGTGCCGACCTTCGGGTTCGGCATCAGGCCGCGCGGGCCCAGGATCTGACCCAGGGCGCCGACGACACGCATCGTGTCGGGCGAGGCGATGACGACGTCAAAGTCCATTTGACCGGCCTTGATGCTGTCGGCCAGGTCGTCCAGACCAACGATGTCAGCGCCAGCAGCCTTGGCGGCCTCAGCCTTGTCGCCTTGGGCGAACACGGCGACGCGAACCGACTTGCCGGTGCCGGCGGGCAGCACGACCGAACCGCGGACCAGTTGGTCCGACTTCTTCGGGTCGATGCCGAGTTGCACGGCCACGTCAATGGATTCATTGAACTTGGCGACGGCGGTGTCCTTGACCAGGGTCAGGGCTTCAGCGACCGGGTACAGCTTGGTGCGGTCGATCTTTTGTGCAATAGCGGCGGCGCGCTTGGACAACTTAGCCATGATTAGATCCCCTCAACCGTGATGCCCATGCTGCGGGCGCTGCCAGCGATCGTGCGCACTGCGGCTTCCAGATCGGAGGCGGTCAGGTCGGGACCCTTGGCCTTGGCGATTTCTTCAGCTTGCGCGCGCGTCAGCGTGCCGACCTTGTCGGTATGCGGCTTGGGCGAACCCTTTTGCACGCCAGCGGCCTTCTTGATGAGGACCGTCGCGGGCGGGGTCTTCATGATGAAGGTGAAGCTCTTGTCCGCGAAGGCGGTGATCACCACCGGAATCGGCAGACCAGGCTCCATGCCTTGGGTCTTGGCGTTGAACGCCTTGCAGAATTCCATGATGTTCAGGCCGCGCTGACCCAGAGCCGGGCCAATCGGGGGGGAGGGGTTAGCCTTACCAGCCGGTACTTGCAGCTTGATAAAGCCGACGATCTTTTTCGCCATGCTTTGCTCCTTGCGGGTGATATCGCCCTGGCCTACACGGACAGGGCTCCCCGGGGGTTAAATTCAGGTCTTCTCGACCTGGCTGAAATCGAGCTCGACGGGCGTGGCGCGACCAAAAATGGTGACGGACACACGAACCTTGCTCTTTTCGTAGTTGACTTCTTCGACGTTGCCGTTGAAGTCCGCAAACGGACCTTCCTTGACCCGAACCATCTCGCCCACTTCGAACAGGATCTTGGGGCGGGGTTTCTCGACGCCCTCTTCCATCTGGGAGAGGATCTTTTCGACTTCCTTTTCGGAAATCGGGGTCGGACGATTGCCCGAGCCGCCCAAAAAGCCGGTGACTCGGTTGGTGTTCTTGACCAGGTGCCACGTTTCGTCGGTCAGGTCCATTTCAACCAGGACGTAACCGGGGAAAATGCGGCGCTCGGTGATCGACTTCTGACCACCCTTGACCTCGACGACTTCTTCGGAGGGCACAAGGATGCGGCCGAAAGACGTTTGCAGGGCCGCGCGCTCGATGCGCTCGTTCAGGGCCTTGTGGACGCTTTTTTCCATGCCGGAATACACATGGACGACATACCAACGCTTACTCATTTGCCGTCCTTATTTCCAGCCCAACAGCAGGCCGTAGAGAATCCATTCGATGCCCTTGTCGAGCACCCACATGAAAATGCCCATGACCGCCACAAACGCAAAAACGATACCCGTCATCTGGGTCGTTTCCTTGCGAGTGGGCCACGCGACACGCTTGACTTCGTTGTAGGACTCGCTGGCAAAGCTCAGAGTGCGGCGACCGGGTTCGCTGAACCAGGCAATCGCGGCTGCGATCACGAGGCCACCCACGAACACACCGATACGGGCAGCCATCGGCTGTGCGCTGAGCACGGAAAACCCGACGATGCCAGCAATAACGACGAGAACCGCCAGTCCGAGCTTGACCCGGTCGGCGGTACTGGTTACGGTTTCAACGCTGGTATTAGACATATTGCGACGCGAGCCGCCGTGAATGCGTAACTCGCGATGATCTCCCGCGGGTTTATCCTGGCGGTGGCAGGGGCAGTAGGAATCGAACCTACAACCTTCGGTTTTGGAGACCGACGCTCTGCCAATTGAGCTATGCCCCTAAACACATCAAACTACTCACATCAAACTACTGTTCCGCCGTGCATTGGCTTGCGGAACCATACATAGTACTACTTTTACAGCAAAGATGGATAGAGGGGCATGAATGCCCACCCTACCCATCTGGGTATTGCTTACTTCAGGATCTTGGCGACGACGCCGGCGCCGACGGTACGACCGCCTTCACGGATGGCGAAACGCAGACCTTCTTCCATGGCGATCGGGGCCAGCAGCTTGACCGTCATGGCCACGTTGTCGCCCGGCAGAACCATTTCCTTGTCGGCCGGCAGTTCGATCGTGCCCGTCACGTCCGTCGTGCGGAAGTAGAACTGG
>NZ_JCBANC010000081.1:0-22803 GCF_059760815.1 Achromobacter sp. 1012554356
CTCCAAATATCCTTCCAAGCCTTAGGCCGTGAACTTTTGTCCATGTTTGCCGGCGGTGCCACCCCATTGCTGGCCAGCACAACAGGATCCAACCCCGCGGCCAAAATGCTCTCGGACAGATAGTTCGCCGGCACCCCCGAAAAATAAGCCGTATAAGTCACATCCCCCGCCTGCGCCGCCAACACCATCTCCCGGTAAGCATCCCCCGCCAACGACTCCCGCGTCGCAATAAACCGAGTTCCCATATAGGCAAAATCGCACCCCAGAACCTGCGCCGCCAAAATATCCTTCCCATGGCTGATGCAGCCGGACAACGCCAACGGCCCGTCATAAAACGCCCGTATCTCATTCACCAGCGCAATCGGATTCATCTGCCCCGCATGTCCGCCAGCCCCCGCGGCAACCAGGATCAACCCGTCAACCCCCGCGTCCAGCGCCCGCTTCGCATGCCGCACGTTCGTCACATCGTGATAGACCAGCCCGCCATAGGCATGCGCCGCCTTCACCACCGCCTCCGGCGCATGCAGCGACGTAATCAGCAGCGGCACCTGGCGTTCCGCGCAGATCGCAAGGTCTCCTTGCCAGCGCGGATTGCTTGGATGCACGATCAGGTTCACCCCATACGGCGCCACCTTCTCCGACGGCGCCGCAAGGCGCCGCGCCGCCAGCCCGTCCTCGATCCGCGTGATCCACTCGTGCAATTGCTCCTGCGGCCGCGCGTTCAATGACGGAAACGTCCCGATGATCCCCGCCGCGCACTGCGCGACCACCAGTTGCGGCCCCGACACCAGGAACATCGGGGCGCCAATCACAGGCAGGCGGATCTGGTCTCGCAATGCAGACGGGGAATTCATCGTGATGCTCCGGGGAAAATCAGTTGGCCTGAATGTTCGCGGTCTGGATCACGTCCGACCACAACGCGTACTCGCGGTCGATCCGCGCCTGCAGGGCTTGCGAATCGCCCGGGTTGATCGTGTACCCGCCTTCCGTCATCGCCTGACGGAACGCCGGGTCCTTCGACACTTCCGACAGCGCCCGGGTCAGCCGCGCCGTCACCGCATCAGGCAGCTTTTTCGGCCCCACCAGCGCATACCAGCCCACCACCTCGTAATCCTTCATGCCGGCCTCCATCATCGTGGGCACGTCCGGCAACTCCGGATTGCGCGTCTTCGACGTCACCGCCAGCGCCCGCGCCTTACCGCTCTTCACAAACGGAATCGCCGTGCTCGTGATGTCGAACATGAACGTCACCTTGCCGCTCACCACGTCCATCATCGCCGGTGAATTACCCCGATACGGCACGTGCAGCATCGACGCCTGCGCCTGCTTCTTCAGCAGCTCCGCCGAAAGGTGGTTCGACGCCCCGATCCCTGCCGACCCGAACGACACCGCCTCCGGATGCTCGCGCGCATAGGTCACGAGTTCGCCCACGTTCTTCGCCGGGATCTGCGGCCCGATCAACAACACGTTGGCGTAGTCCACGACAAGGCCCAGCAGCGAAAAATCCTTGCGCGGATCGAACAGCGTGCTGCGCTGGACCAGCGGCGACATCGTCAGTGTGGGGCTGGCGGCAAAGCCCAGCATGTAGCCGTCTGGGGTGGCCTTGGCGGTCGCGTCCGACGCGATCATGCCGCTCGCGCCCGCCCGGTTCTCCACCACCACGGTCTGTCCCAGCTTGTCGCCGAGATACTTCGCAAAGACGCGCGCTGTCGTGTCCACCGGACCGCCCGGGGCGTAGCCCACGAGCAGGCGGATGGGACGGTCGGGATACGTCTGGGCCGAGGCGGTTTGCGCGCCAGCCAGCGCGGCCACGGCCGAGGCCGCGGCGATCAGGGTCTTTATGTTCACGCTCTTGTCTCCTTGTGCATAAGTGGCCGGTCGTCAGAGCGGAACAGCTGTCCGCGTCTACGCCAGCCTTTCTTTCAGCGGCTGCTTCAGGATCTTGCCGCTGACGGTGGTGGGAATCGTCTCGATGGGAATGATCCGCGCCGGCCGCTTGTACGGGGCAAGCTGGGCGCGCAGGTGCAGCATCAGCAGATTCGTGTCGATCGTCGCGCCCGGCAGGGGTTCGACGAAGGCGATGACCTCTTCGTTGTGATCTTCGGTGTCGCGTCCCACCACGGCCGACAGGCGCACGCCGGGGAACGCGTTGATCACCGACTCGACCTCGATCGGGTAGACGTTGAAGCCCGACCGGATGATCAGGTCCTTCGAACGCCCCGAGATGAACAGCGCGCCGCTGTCGTCCACGTAGCCGATGTCGCCCGTGTTGAGCCAGCCGCCCGGCAGCAGCGCCTGCGCCGTCTGTTCCGGATTGCGGTAGTAGCCCAGCATCACGCCCGGACCGCGGATCAGCAGGTCGCCACGCGTGCCCGGCGCCGGGACCGCGTCCGGGTTGCCGACACGCAGCTCCACGCCGTCCACCGCATGCCCCGCCGAGCAATCGTCGCGCGGCGCGTCGATGTCCGTGATGAACATCGAGCCCGCGTACTCCGTGATGCCGTAGCCGTGGTGCATCGGCGCGCCGAAGTAGCGTTCGGCATCGCGCTTCTGCGTCGGATCGAGCGCCGCGCCGCCCGTGTACAGGTAGCGCAGGGCCGGCGCGCGCAGATCCGCGCGGGGCGGCGCCACCGCCATCAGACGGCTGAACATCGTCGGCACGCCTTGCAGGATGCTGACGCCGGGATGCGCCAGCGCCTTGAACACGTCGTCCGGATCGAAGCGGCTGCGCAGCACCAGGCTGGCGCCCGCGTGCAGCGTGGACATCAGCACCGTCGCGATGCCGAAGATGTGCGACATCGGCAGCGCCGCGTAGCCGATATCGTGCGGGGTCAGCCGGCGCGACGCCGCCGATACCCGCGCAAAGTGGATCAGCCCGCGATGCGGCACCATCACGCCCTTCGGTGCGCCGGTCGTGCCGGATGTGTAGATCACCGTGGCGACCTCGTTGGCCAGCTCGCCGGTTTCAGCCTGCGTCGGCTCGGCCGCGCGCGCGGCAGCGATGCCCGGTCCCCAGACTGCCGCGTCCGCTTCAACCGCGCCCGCCGAAGCGGCATGGGCGGCAGCCGCCGTCGACACGCCGGTCGTGAACAGCATCAGCTCGGGCTGCGCGTGCTGACGGATGTTGTCGATCTCGCGGCCGGACAGGCGCGCATTCACGCCCACGGGCCAGGCGCCCGCGACCCCGCAGCCGAACAGCGCGGCCAGCATAGCCGTGCAGTTCTCGCCCACCATCATCACGCGATGGCCGGGCTGCACGCCCTGGCCGCGCAGCCATTGCGCCGTGTCCTGCACCCGCTGCCACAACTGGCCGTAGGTCACCGTGCCGCCGCCTTCCTCGTACAGGCAGATGGCGTCGGGCTGCCGGCGCGCCTGCAGCGCCAGAATGTCGTGGATGCGGGTGATGGATTCAGCGTGAGACATGGGTGATACGTCGGATCAAAGAGTTGCCTGGGTGCCCAGGATGGCGGTCGATTGGCTGGACAGGGTACCGCCATTGCCATGCACCAGCGCAAGCTGCGCGTCCGGCACCTGCCGTTCGCCGCATTCGCCGCGAAGCTGGCGCACCGCCTCGATCATGATGAAGACGCCATACATGCCGGGATGCACGCAACACAGGCCGCCGCCGTTGGTGTTGACCGGCAGCCGGCCCCCGGGCGCAATGCCGCCGTCCGCAATGAACTCCTTGCTTTCGCCCTTGGCGCAGAAGCCCAGGTCTTCCAGGAACAGCAGCGTGTTGATGGTGAAAGCGTCGTAGAGTTCGACGACGTCGATGTCCTTGGGGGCAAGGCCCGCCATCGCGAACGCGCGGCTGCCAGACTCGGCGGCGGCGGTGACCGTCAGGTCTTCCATTGAAGAGATCTGCCGGTTCCACACGGCCGTTGCATTGCCCAGCACATAGACGGGCGGACGCGGCAGGTCGCGGGCGCGGTCGGCGCGCACCAGCACGTAGGCGCCCGCGCCGTCGGTGACCAGGCAGCAGTCGCGCACGCTCAAGGGATCGGACACCATGCGCGCGGAAAGAATCTGATCCAGCGTGGCCGGCTCGCGCAACTGGGCTTCCGGGTTGAGCTGCGCCCACTGGTTGGCCGCCAGCGCCACCCGCGCCAGATCTTCGCGGCGGGTGCCGTACTGATGCATGTGCCGGGCGGCCGCCAGCGCATACGAGGACAGCGGATTGAGCGGATCGTAGGGGGACTCGTAGGGTTGCGGATCGAACTGCTTGCGCACCCGCCCGACCTCGGCGCGGCTGAGCGTGGAGGTGCGCTGCGTGCTGCCGTAGCAGACCAGCACGGCATTGCACTGGCCGGACGCCAGCGCGTGCAGCGCCGGCATCAGATGCGCCACGAAGCTCGAGCCGCCCAGCATGGTGCTGTCGATGAACGTCGGCCGAATGCCCAGGTGTTCGATCACCGGCATGGCCCACATCGGCGCGGCCACGCTGGCGGTGCAGATGCCGTCGATGTCGCGCATCGTCAGGCCCGCGTCCGCCACGGCGCGCTGCGCCGCCTGCACCAGGATTTCCATTTCGGTAAAGCCCGTGGCCTGTCCGAGGCCCGCGTGGCCCACGCCGGCCACCGCCACGGCGCCGCGCAAATCATTCAGCGTCATGCCGCCTCCTTGTTGGGAACGAAGACGACCAGCCCGCGGCCGTCCTGCTGGATCACCTGCGCCCGCACGCCCATGCCGATGCGCACGGCGTCCGGCGCCACGCCGTCGACGCGGCTCATCAGCCGCACGCCTTCCTGCAGGTCGATCAGCGCCACGTTGTAGTCGCCGCCTGCCTCGGGCTTGCGCCGCACGACGGTGGTGGAGTACACGGTGCCGCGTCCGTCGGGCGCCGCGAAAACAAGCCGGTCCGCGCCGCAGTGCGGGCAGATCATGCGGGGATAGAACACGGCGCGGTCGCAACCGCCGCAGCGCTGGATGAGGAAGCGGCCTTCGTCGAGCGCCTGGCGGTATTGCGCCTCGACGCCTTGCGAGACGCCATCCGTCTGATCGGGAGCAGTCATGGTGCGATGGGATTCCAGTGATTGAAGCGTGAATCTGAAGCGTGAATCTGAACAGGCCCTAGTGTCGGCACTGCCAACCGCTTCGGCCATTCTTCATTGCTGAAGCAGGACTTTTGCCAATCCGTAGTGGACCGCGCGCCCTACACGCAACGCGAAGCCCGTCTTCGGGAGAGGCAGATTGTCCGGTCGTGCGCGCCGTGGCTAGATACCAGGCAAAGGAGGTGGACCATGAACCTGACCTGGACGCCGCAAGAGCGCCAATTCCGCGAAGCCGTGCGCGCCTTCGCCGCCGAGAAGCTGCCGGAAGACATTCGCGCCAAGGTGCTGCGGCACCAGCGGCTGGAACGCGATGACTACGTGCGGTGGCACAACATCCTGGCCGACCAGGGGTGGGGCGCGCCCAACTGGCCGGTCGAACATGGCGGCACGGGATGGAACGCCTTGCAGCGCCTGATCTTCGAAGTGGAATGCTTCAAGGCGGGCGCGCCGCGGCTGCTGCCGTTCGGGCTGTCCATGATCGGCCCCGTGCTGATGAAGTACGGCAGCGCCGAGCAGAAGGCCCGGCTGCTGCCGCGCATGATCCGTGTGCAGGATTGGTGGTGCCAGGGGTATTCCGAGCCGGGTTCCGGTTCCGATCTGGCGTCGCTCAAGACCCGTGCCGTGCGCGATGGCGACGACTACGTGGTCAACGGCCAGAAGACCTGGACGACGCTGGCGCAGTATGCGGACTGGATGTTCTGCCTGGTGCGCACCGACCCCGATGCGCGCGCGCAGCGCGGCATCTCGATGTTGCTGCTGGACATGCGTGCGCCGGGCGTCACGGTGCGTCCGATCCGCACGCTGGACGGCGGCCATGACGTCAACGAGGTCTGGCTGGAAAACGTGCGCGTGCCGGCCGGCAACCTTGTCGGCGAGGAGAACCAGGGCTGGACCTACGCCAAGTACCTGCTCGGTCACGAGCGCACCGGCATCGCGGGCCTGGGCCATTGCCACCGCGAGCTGGGCATCCTGAAGGACATGGCGGCGCGCGCGCAATCGCGCGGCAGGCCGCTGCTGCAGGACAGCCGGATGCGCGACCGCATCTCGCGCATCGAGGTCGACATCATGGCGCTGGAAATGCTGCTGCTCCGCGTGGCCGCCAGCAACGACGGCACGCCGGGGCCGGAGGCTTCGGTGCTGAAGATCCGCGGCTCCGAGATCCAGCAGGACCTGGCCATGCTGCAGATGGAAGTGGCGGGGCCGGACGCCTGGCCCTATGACCCGGACTGGCTGGTGGCTGGCAACGATTTCCACGGCCCCGGGCCGGAGATGACAGCCGCCGCGGGCGCCGGCTATGCCGATATGCGCAAGACCTCGATCTACGGCGGTACGACCGAAGTGCAGAAGGGCATCATCGCCCGCCTGGTGCTGGGCGTATAGGCTCGCCGCGCAACCTCGACAGGAATACGACGCATGGATTTCATCTACACGGAAGAACAGCGCATGCTGGCCGACAGCCTGCGCCGCCTGGTGGACCAGGCATGGACGTTTCCCCAGCGGCGCGCCCGGCAGGCCACGGGCACGCTGGATCGGCAGGCCTGGAATGCGCTGGCCGAACTGGGCGTGCTGGGCCTGAACATTTCGCAGGACCACGGCGGCTTCGGCGAAGTGCCCGCCAGCCTGCTGCCGGTGCATGTCGAGCTGGGGCGCGGGCTGGTGTCCGAGCCGGTCATCCCGAGCGCGGTGATGGGCGCGGCGCTGGCTGATGCCTGCGGCGACGCGGCGCGCGGCCGCTGGCTGCCGCCCATCGCGGCGGGCGAGGCCATCGTCAGCGTGGCGTGGCAAGAGCCCGGCCGGCGTTATGCGGCGGATCCGCAGGACTGCCGCGCCGCGCAGACCGCCGAAGGCTGGCGGCTGGACGGGGCCAAGCACCTAGTCTGGCACGGCGCGGCCGCCGATGCTTGGTTCGTCAGCGCGCGCGGCGGCGATGGCCAGACCGTTCTGTTGGCGGTGCCGGCCGATGTGGCCGGCGTGCGCATGACGGACACGCCCACGCTGGACGGCGCGCGCTGCGCGCGGCTGGATTTCGATGCGGTGACGCTGCCCGCGCAGGCGCTGCTGGCAGCGGGTGATGCGGCCGACCATGCGTTGGCGCAGGCGTTGCAATGGGGCACGGCGGCGCTGTGCGCGCACGCGGCGGGCGCAATGGAGCGCCTGTTGGAAATCACGGTGGAATACCTGAAGACCCGCAAGCAGTTCGGCCAGCCCCTGGCGTCCTTTCAGGCGCTGCAGCACCGCCTGGCCGAGATGCTGGTGGCCAAGGAGCTTGCGCTGTCGATGGCCTATGTGGCGGTGGCCGCGTTGACCGAATCCGACGCGGCGCAGCGGCGCCGCATGATCGCGTCGGCCAAGCTGGAGGCCGCGCGCGCCGGCCGTCTGGTCGCGCAGCTGGCCGTGCAGTTGCACGGCGGCATGGGCATGACGGACGAACTGGAGGTCGGCGATTATTTCAAGCGCCTGACCGTTGTGGATCAATTGATGGGCGATACGGCAGAGCAACTGGCCGTCCTGGAGGAATTGGCATGAGCGCAGACGCACCGGCTTTCACACACCTGCCGGCTTTCACCCAGATCCAGTTCACGCTGGAACGCGGCGTGGGCGTCATCACCCTGAACCGGCCCGAGCGCATGAACAGCTTCACCGAGGTCATGCACGGCGAACTGGCGCGCGCGCTGGACCTGCTGGAAGGGCAGGAAAACCTGCGCGGGCTCGTGATCACCGGCGCGGGCCGCGGCTTTTGCGCCGGCCAGGACCTGGGCGAACGCAAGCCCGCCGAAGACGGCTCGCGTCGCGATCTGAGCGTGATGCTGGAGAAGTGCTATCGCCCGCTCATCAACCGCTTGCGCGCCTTGCCCGTGCCGGTGGTGTGCGTCATGAACGGCGTGGCGGCCGGCGCGGGCGCGAGTCTGGTGCTGGCGTGCGACGTGGTGTTTGCGGTGGAATCGGCGCGCTTCGTGCAGGCGTTCAGCAAGATCGGCCTGTTGCCCGATGCGGGCGGAACGTGGTTCCTGCCGCGCCTGGTCGGGTCGGCGCGCGCGATGGGCGCGGCGCTGTTCGGGGAATCGGTGTCGGCCGCTCAGGCGGAAGCCTGGGGCCTGATCTGGCGCGTGGTGCCCGACGCGGCGCTGGCGGACACGATCGCGCAGGTGACCGGCACGCTGGCCGCCGGCCCCACGCGCGCCTACGCGGCCGCCAAGGCGGCGTTGCAGGCGTCCAGCGGCAACACGCTGGCGCAGCAGTTCGATCTGGAATGCAGCCTGCAGCGCGAATTGGGCTACACGGACGATTACCTGGAAGGCATGCGCGCCTTCGCAGAGAAGCGCCCGCCCGCATTCACCGGCAAATGACGCGGCGCAAAGTCAGGATTCTTGCGGCGTCTGAATCTGTTCGATGAGTTCGCGCGCGCAGCCCGGCAGGGCGTCGATGTCGCGCACCAGCAGCTTGCGTTCGCGCACCACCCACGGCTCGTCCAGTTCGACGACGCGCAGCTTGGTGTCCCCGCCGTAGCGGCGCGCGGCCGAGTCCGGAATGACGCCGACGCCCACGCCCGCCTGCACCATGCGGCAGATCGAATCGAAGCTGTAGAGCTGGATGCGCTGGGGCAGGCGCTGGCCGACGCGTTCCAATTGGTCGCGCAGGAAGGCCACCAGCGTGGAGCCTTCGTGCATGGTGATGAACGGATAGCGCACGGCGTCCGCCAGCTTGACCTTGTCCTGATCCTGCAGCGGATGGCCGTTAGGCACCACCAGCACCAGGCGGTCGGTGCTGAAGTGGATGGTCTGCAATTCCGGCGCATCCACCGGCCCCGCGACGATGCCCAGGTCGGTGGTGCCGTCCAGCACGCCGCGCACGATGTCGCGCGTCAGACGCTCCTGCAGATCCACCGTGACGCCGGGGTGGCCCGACAGGAATTGCGCCAGGATGTCCGGCATGAATTCCGTGACGGCTGTGGTGTTGGCAAAGATGCGGATGTGGCCGGCGTCGCCGTCGGCCTGTTCCTGGAAGTCGTGTTTCAGGTGATCCACCTGCCGCATGATGACGCGCGCGTGCTGCAGCAGTTTCTGCCCGGCGGGCGTGATTTCCACGCCGCGGCTGTCGCGGTAGAGCAGTCGGGTATTGAGCTGGTTCTCCAGCGCCTTGATCCGTACGCTGACCGCGGCCAGGGACAGATGCGCCCGCTTGGCCGCCTGCGTCAGGCTGGGGGATTCGGCGATGTGGATGAACAGTCGAAGGTCGGCAAGGTCGAAGTGCATGGGCCATATATTACGGCGCGGATGGCCGATTCAGGCGCCGCAAACCCCGCCTTGAGGAAAAACGAATTCACACGCCCGCCGGCTTGCGGGCATGCTTCAGGCTGTAAAAACACCACCAGAGGAACTCGGCATGACATCTACAGATCCGGCCGCGTGGATCGGCAGCGGCGAGCGCAAGGCGGACGCCATGGACCCCGGCCACGCCGCGCGTATCGCCGCCACCCTGGGTGGACCGGTGCCGGCCGAGGGCGACGACCTGCCGCCGTTGTGGCAATGGGCTTTCTTCATCGCCACCGTCGGCATGGACGGGTTGGGGACGGATGGCCATCCGTCGCGCGGAGGCTTTCTGCCGCCTGCGCAGGACCGCAACCGCATGTGGGCCGGCGGCCGCGTGGAATTCCGCCAGCCGCTCAAGGTGGGCGTGCCGGCCGAACGGGTGTCGACCGTGGCCGAGGTCAAGGAAAAGACCGGCCGCACCGGCTCCCTGCTGTTCGTGACCGTGCAGCATGAATACCGGCAATCGGGCGAAGTGGCCATCCTGGAAGAGCAGGACATCGTGTACCGCCAGCCCACGCCGCCCAAGCTCACGGGCAGCGAGCCCGCGCCACAGGCGCAATGGAGCGACACGGTCAATCCCACGTCGATCCTGCTGTTCCGCTATTCGGCCGTTACGTTCAACGGCCACCGCATCCATTACGACCATCCCTACGTCACCGGCGTCGAAGGCTATCCCGGCCTGGTCGTCCACGGCCCGCTCATCGCCACCGAGATGGTCGCCGCCTTTGTGCGGGCGCATCCCAAGGCCCGCCTCACGCATCTTGCCTACCGCGGCTTGCGCCCGCTGATTTCCCCCGCTCCCTTCCAGGTCGCCGGCCGCTTGTCCGAGCCGGGCGTCGCCCAGCTCTGGGCCGAGCAGGACGGCACGCTGGCCCACCAAGCCGAATTGAGGTTCACCGAATGAACATGCAGGCCTCCCGCCCGCTGGACGGCATCACCGTCGTCAGCCTGGAACACGCCATCGCCGCGCCTTTCTGCACCCGCCAGCTCGCGGACATGGGCGCGCGCGTCATCAAGATCGAACGTCCGGGCAGCGGCGACTTCGCCCGCGGCTACGACGAGCGCGTGCGGGGGCTGTCCTCGCACTTCGTCTGGACCAACCGCTCCAAGGAAAGCCTGACGCTGGACCTGAAGCGCGACGAAGCCGCTGGCGTCATGGACCGCCTGCTGGAATCGGCCGACGTGCTGGTGCAGAACCTGGCGCCCGGCGCCGCGGCGCGCCTGGGCCTGTCGTTCGAGGCGCTGCACGCGAAGCACCCGCGCCTGATCGTCTGCGACATCTCGGGTTACGGCGAGGGCGGTCCCTACCAGGATAAAAAGGCCTATGACCTGCTGATCCAGAGCGAAAGCGGCTTTCTGTCGGTCACCGGCACGAAGGACGATCCGGTCAAGGCGGGGTGTTCCATCGCGGACATCGCCGCCGGCATGTACGCCTATTCGGCCATCCTGAACGCGCTGCTTCTGCGCCAGCGCACGGGCGTGGGCAGCCGCCTGGACGTCTCCATGCTGGAGAGCATGGTCGAGTGGATGGGCTTTCCCATGTATTACGCCTTCGACGGCGCGGCGCCGCCCGTGCGCGCGGGCGCGGCCCATGCGTCCATCTATCCGTACGGGCCGTTCCCCGTGGGCGGCGGATCCACCATCATGCTGGGTCTGCAGAACGAGCGCGAATGGCGCGTCTTCTGCGCGCAGGTGCTGCGCCAGGCCGAGCTGGCCGAGGACCCGCGCTTCATCTCCAATTCGTTGCGCACCGCCAATCGCGACGCGCTGCGCGCGCTCATCGTGACCGCCTTTGCCGACCTGTCCATCGAGCAGGTGACGCAACGCCTGGAAGACGCGCAGATCGCCAATGCGCGCGTCAACGACATGGCCGGCGTGTGGGCGCATCCGCAATTGCAGGCGCGCCAGCGCTGGAGCCAGGTCGACAGCCCCGCCGGCATGCTGCCTGCGCTGCTGCCGCCCGCCACCAGCAACGCGTTTACGCCGCACATGGGGGCGGTGCCCGCCGTGGGCCAAAACACCGATGCGGTGCTAGCATCTCTGGGATACGCGCCGGATCAGGTGGCGCAGTTTCATGCCTCGGAGGTCGTGTGAATCATCCCGTCGTTCGTAGCGCCCTGTTTGTGCCGGCCTCGCGGCCCGAGCGCATCCCCAAAGCGCTTGCCGCGGGCGCGGACGCCGTCATCGTGGACCTGGAAGACGCCGTGGAACACCTGGCCAAGGCGTCGGCGCGCGAAGCCCTGTGTGATTTCCTGGGCCTGAATCGCGAGGCCCGGCTCTGGGTGCGCATCAACGACGCTTCCACGTCCTGGCACGACGACGATCTGAAGGCCTGCCGCGGCAGGGCCGGCGTAGCGGGCATTTTGCTACCCAAGGCCGAAAGCATGATGCAGGTGCGGCACGCGGCCCAGACCGGCTGTCCCGTGATTCCCATTCTTGAAACCGCGCAGGGCATTCTCAATGCCGGCGAGATCGCCGCCACGCCGGGCGTCGCGCGGCTGGCGTTCGGCAGCCTGGACTACGGCCTGGACCTGGGCCTGACGCCCGACACGCCGGGCGCCGAAACCGTGCTGGACCACGCCCGGGTGCAGGTGCTGCTGCAGACCCGTGCCGCGGGCCTGGCGCCTGCGCTGGACGGCGTCTTTCCCGGCGTGCAGGATCAGGCGGGGCTGGCCGCGGCGGCCGGCCGGGCGCAGCAGATGGGTTTTGGCGGCATGCTGTGCATCCATCCCACGCAGGTCCCCGTCATCCACGCTGCCTTCGTGCCGGCCCAGCAGGAACTCGACTGGGCGCGGCGCGTCATCGCCGCGCACCGCGATACCGCCGCGGGCACGTTCATGCTGGATGGCAAGATGGTCGACGCGCCCGTCATCGCACGGGCGCGGCTGGTGCTGGCGCAGGCGGGCGAATCCGCGCGCGGCTGAATCCCGCGCCGGCGCCTCGTCCAGACCGTGCGCCGAGGCGCCCCGCGCATACAACCTGACAAGGCGGGCCCATGGGCGAGGCGCTCTTCATCGGACATACCTACATCGACGTCACCGTGCTGGCCGACGAATGGCCCACGGGCGACCAGAAAAGCGTGGCGCGCGACTACGCGGTCTCGTTCGGCGGCAACGCGGTCACGGCGGCGTTTGCCTGCGCGCGGCTGGGATTGCCGCCCGATCTGATCTGCTCGCTGGCGCCCGACTGGCTGGGCCACATGTACTCGGACATGGCGGCCGCGCATGGCGTCACGCTGCACGCGCGCCAGGTTCGGCGCTCCTCGCTGTCGTTCATCATGCCCAACCATGGCAAGCGCGCCATCGTTCGCGCGCGCGACGCAGGCTACCTGAACGACTTTCCGCGGCTGGACATCGGCGGCTATCGTGCCCTGCATCTGGACGGCCATCAGCCCGACGCCGCGCTGCATTACGCGCGGGCGTGCCGGCAGGCCGGCGTGCTGACCTCGCTGGACGGGGGCGGCATGCGCGAGAACACCGACGAACTGCTGCGCCATATCGACGTGGCGGTTTGCGCCGAGCGCATGTGCGAGCAGCTTGGCCTGTCGCCGGAAGGGCTGCTGGATCTGCTGAAGGCGCGCGGGTGCCGCATCGGCGCGGTGACGCTCGGCGAGCGCGGCATGCTGTGGTACGACGAGACGGGACGCGTCGGCACGCTGCCGTCGCTGGACGTCCCCGCGTCGCGCATCATCGACACCTCGGGCGCGGGCGACGTGTTCCACGGCGCTTATGTGTGGTCCTACCTGACGCGGCCGGAACAACCCTGGATCGAGCACTTCACGTTTGCGCGGGCGGCCTCCGCGCACAAGATCCAGCATCTGGGGAACGAGGCGGGGCTGCCGGACGTGGAAGACGTCGAGCGCGCCATGATGGCGTTCACGCCGAAGGCTTGATGCCGCCACGCGGCGCGTATTGTGCTGCTTGATTGAGAGCAGGCGCGCATTGCGCCGCGTCGCTGAATCCGCGCTCAGGGCGCGAGTCGTTCGATCGGCTGGTCGTGGATCGCGCCGATCCAGGCGTCAAGCGGTTGGCCTTGCACGGACAGGCCCGGCGCGAGATCGCGCAGCGGCAGCAGCACGAAGGCTCGCAGATGCAGGCGGGGATGCGGCAGGATCAGCCGCGCGTCGTCCAGCCGCGCATCGCCATGCAGCAGCAAATCCAGATCGAGCGTGCGAGGGGCGTTGCGGTAGGGCCGCAGGCGGCCGTGTTCGTTTTCGAGCGCCTGCAGGACGTCCAGCAATGCCAGCGGCGCGAGGACGGTATCCACGGCCGCCACGGCGTTGATGAAGTCGGGGCCGGTGGCATCCACCGGCGCGCTGCGGTAGAACGGCGAGGCCGTCACCCCGGTGACGCCGGGCGTGGCCTGCAATTGCGCCAGGACCTGGCGCAGCGTGGCCGCGCTGTCGCCCAGGTTGGCGCCCAGGCCGACATAGGCGCGCACGGGCAGTTGCTGCGGCATGCGGGTTACTCGGTGCCCGGCGCGCTGCGCGGGCCGCTGCGGCGCGGACGGCGGCGCCGGCGCGCGGGGGCTCCCGTGGCCGCGGCCGCATCGGCGGCTTCGCGCGGCTGGCGCGAGATTTCCTCGATCATGTCGGCGCGGGTGGCGTCGTCGGCGTTGGCCAGATCCATCCACCACTGCGCCAGCACGCTGTCGAATTCGCCGGCGGCGGCGCGCAGCTGCAGGAAGTCGCATGCGGCGCGGAAGCGCGGCTGCTCGATCATGCGGTAGATGGTCTTGCCCATGCGGCGTTCGAAACGCGGCTGCATGAACCAGATTTCGCGCATGTCTGACGAGAAGCGGCGCTGGATGGCGAGCTTCTCGGTTTGTTCGTCCAGCACCGAATCCGCCGCCGTCGACAGGGCGGGGATGGTGTGCTCGCCCTGGGCGCGCAACTGCTTCCAGCGCACGTCCACCTGCTGCCACAGCAGCGCGGCAAAGAGGAAGCTGGGGCTGATGGTCTTGCCGGCGCGCACGCGCGCGTCGGTGCGTTCCAGCGCCAGTTCCACGAAGTGTTCGCCGCCGGGTTGCTCGAGCACCACGTCCAGCAGCGGCAAGAGGCCGTTGTGCAGGCCGTCGGCGCGCAACTGGCGCAGGCAGTCCATGGCATGGCCGCAGGTCAGCAGCTTGAGCATCTCGTCGAACAGGCGCGAGGCCGGCACGTTTTCGATGAGGTCGGCCATCGTGCTGATGGGCTCGCGCGTGGCCGGGTCGATCGTGCCGTTCAGCTTGGCGGCAAAGCGCACCGCGCGCAGCATGCGGACCGGGTCTTCGCGGTAACGCTTGACGGGGTCGCCGATGATCCGGATCTGGCGCTTCTTCAGGTCGGCCACGCCATCGTGGTAGTCGATGACTTCCTCGTTGTGCGGGTCGTAGTACAGCGCATTCATGGTGAAGTCGCGGCGCTTGGCGTCTTCTTCCTGCGAACCGAACACGTTGTCGCGCAGGATGCGGCCGTGCTCGTCGGTCTCCTGGTCTTCCGAAGCGGGCGCGCGGAAGGTGGAGGTCTCGATGATTTCCTGGCCGAACACGACGTGAACCAGCTGGAAGCGGCGGCCAATGATGCGCGCGCGGCGGAACAGCGGGCGGATCTGTTCGGGCGTGGCGTTGGTGGCCACGTCGAAGTCCTTGGGTTCCAGCCCGACGATCAGGTCGCGCACCGCGCCGCCGACGATATAGGCTTCGTAGCCATGCTGGCGCAGCACCTCGCACACCTTGATGGCGTGGCGCGACACGTTGCGGCGGTCGATGCCGTGCTTGTCGCGCCCGATGCGCAACGGCCCCTTGGGTGTCGGCGCGAAGAGCCGGCCGACGAATTTTCTTATGGTTTCAGTGATCATTTAGGACTTCGAATCTTCCATGTGGTCGAATAGGTCGATCACTTGCCAGCCGCGTTCCTGCGCAATGGCGCGCAGGGTGGGGCTGGGGTTGGCGGCAATCGGACGGGTCACTTTTTCGAGCAGCGGCACATCATTGACCGAATCGCTATAGAAAAACGATTCGGAGAAATCCGCAAGCCCCAGGCCCATGCCGGCCAGCCAGTCGTTGACGCGCACGACCTTGCCTTCCTTGAAGCTGGGCGTGCCCAGGATGCGGCCGGTGTAGCGGCCGCGCAGGTACTCGGCATCGGTCGCGACCAGGTGGGGCACGCCGAAGGCGCGGGCGATCGGGGCAGTGACGAAGCTGTTGGTGGCCGTGACGATGGCGCAGAGGTCGCCGGCTTCGAGGTGGCTGTCGACGAGGTCGCGGGCAGCCGGCGTGATGGACGGGCGGATGACTTCGCCCATGAAGGTTTCGTGCCAGGCAGCCAGGTCGTACGGCGAATGCGCGGCCAGAAGGCCCAGCATGAATTCGGCGGCCTGTTCGGCCGTGAGTTCGCCGCGGTTGTAGCGGTCCATCAGATCGTCGTTCAGGCGGCGGGCTTCGACGGGATCACCCGCGCGGCCCGTGCGCGCCAGATAGTCGGCCCATTGGTAGTCGCTGTCGAGCGGCAGCAAGGTGTGATCCAGGTCGAACAGGGCGAGACGTCGGGTGGTCATGTGCGTTGTGAATCAGGATCTGCGAGCATGGCGCGCAGCAGGGGGAGGGTGATGGGGCGGCCGGTGGCCAGAGAGTAACGGTCCAGCGCGTCGAGCAACGCGGCAAGCTTGCGGATGTCGCGTTCGTGGTGCGTGAGCATCCAGTTGATGATTTCGGGCGCCAGGTGCAGCCCGCGTTCGGCGGCTTGCGCCGACAGCGCGGCCAGCTTGTCGGCGTCGGACAGCGGGTCCAGGCGGAACACCAGATCCCAGCCCAGGCGCGTGCGCAGGTCTTCGCGCAGCGGCATCGACAGTGGCGCGCGGTCGCCGGTCAGCGCCAGCGCGAAGGCGCGCTGCGTGGCCGCGGATTCCCGCCACCGGTTGTACAGCGCGAACAGGGCGGCCTGACGGCTGTCGTCCATGCGGTGCACGTCGTCGACCGCCACAAACTTGGGCATGGGCGATTTAGAGTCGGCCTCGGCCAGGCGGCGCAGCATGTTTTCGCCGTTGGCCGGGTCAACGTAGACGGCATCGGGCCGGGCGGTCAGCGCGCGCAGCAGATGAGTACGGCCGCAGCCGGCGGCGCCCCAGATGTACAGGGCCCGTCCGGGCTTGAGCGCACGCACGGCTGCCACCGCTTCTCCGTTGGGGCCGGCGATGTAGTTGTTCAGCGAGGGCGCTGGCGCGGGGAGAACGTCGAGCAGCAGCTGGCGGTTCATGAGAGTTAGCAATCGGGCTTTTCAGGGGCGCCGCAAAAAGCCAAGAAAAATCGGTAATACACGGGCCAAATAGAAACTGGCAAAATCAATACCGGCCAACCCTACACTTTAAACCACCTGAGGCGATGGTGTCGCGTCCGAACGCTTGGCCTGGCTTGGGTTTGCGCCCTCTCGCGCCCGTCCGCGCCCGCGGCATCGTAAAATGCAGGGCGTTCCACCAAAATCCCAGCAATTGTTACATACCCCACGGCATTTCTCATGACGAACCAACCTAAAGCCCCCCTGACCTACCGCGACGCCGGTGTCGACATCGACGCAGGCGACGCCCTGGTCGACCGAATCAAACCCCTTGCCGCGCGCACCATGCGCCCCGGGGTGCTGGCCGGTATCGGCGGCTTTGGCGGCCTGTTCGAAGTGCCCAAGACGTATAAAGAGCCCGTGCTCGTTTCCGGCACCGACGGCGTGGGCACCAAGCTGCGCCTCGCGTTCGACTGGAACCGCCATGACACGGTCGGCATCGACCTGGTCGCCATGAGCGTCAACGACATCCTGGTGCAGGGCGCCGAGCCGCTGTTCTTCCTGGATTACTTCGGCTGCGGCAAGCTGTCGGTGGACACGGCGGCGGCGGTGGTGGGCGGCATTGCCAAGGGCTGCGAATTGTCGGGTTGCGCGCTGATCGGCGGCGAAACCGCCGAAATGCCGGGCATGTATCCGGACGGCGAATACGATCTGGCCGGCTTCGCGGTGGGCGCGGTGGAAAAGTCCAAGATCATCGACGGCAAGTCCATCAAGGCGGGCGACGTGGTCCTGGGTCTGGCGTCCAGCGGCGCGCACTCCAACGGCTACTCGCTGTTGCGCAAGATCCTGGAACGCGCCGGCGCCAAGCCGGACGACGATTTCCACGGCCAGAAGATGGTCGACGTGGTCATGGCCCCGACCCGCATCTACGTGAAGCAGGTGCTGGCCGCGCTGGCCAAGCACGGCACGGCGATCAAGGGCCTGGCCCACATCACGGGCGGCGGCCTGCTGGACAACGTGCCGCGCATCCTGCAGGACGGCCTGGCCGCCAAGCTGCACCGCGACGCCTGGGAAATGCCCAAGCTGTTCCAGTGGCTGCAGGAGCAGGGCGGCGTCGAGGACACCGAGATGTATCGCGTCTTCAACTGCGGCATCGGCATGGTGCTGGTGGTGGATCCGGCCCAGGCCGACGCCATTGCCGCCACGCTGCGCGAGCAGGGCGAGACGGTCAGCAAGCTGGGCGAAATCGTTCCCCAGGAAGCCGGCATGGCGCAGACCTTCGTGGTGTGACGCCGCGGCGATAGTGCTGCAATAAAAATGACCGCCGTGATGAACTGACCCCCAGAAGTTGGACGTCAGAAGCTAAAGCCCGAAGGCCTGAGCTCGGTATTGCACCGGGCTCAGGCCTTTTAGCTTGAGCTTGATGCGATCGTGATTGCAGTAACGGATGTACTGCCGGATGCCGGCCTGCAACTGGTCGACGCTATCGAAGCGGTTCAGGTGGAAGAACTCGGCCTTGAGCGTGCCGCTCGAAGGTGTCTGACACCCCCTGAGACGGCATCGCAGGATGAAGTCGGTCTCGTTGGGGTGTCAGACACCTTCGAGAGCCTCCTTCGAACGCAGCGCGCTGCCCGTCAGTCCGCCAGCGTCTGCGCCACGGCGTCGATGGTCTGCGCCACGGCGTCGGCCGCCAGGCAGTCGACGATGACGCGATCGGGCTGCGCGCGCAGCCAGGTGATCTGGCGCTTGGCCAGTTGCCGCGTCGCCGCGATGCCCTGCTCGCGGGCGGTGTCCAGGTCGATCTGGCCGTCCAGGTGCGCCCACATCTGGCGGTACCCCACGCAGCGCACGGACGGCAGGCCCGGGTGCAGGTCGGCGCGAGCGTGCAGGCCGCGCACCTCGTCCAGCAGTCCCTGCCGCAGCATGGCGTCAAACCGCTGCTCGATGCGGGCGTGCAGGGCGGCGCGGTCCGAGGGCTCCAGGCTGATCGTCACGTAGCGGTTGCCGTCGTCGTCCGGCTTGCGCTGGGCGCGTTGCAGCAGGGCCGACATGGGGTGGCCGGAAAGCTGGCAGATTTCGAGTGCGCGCTGGATGCGCTGGCTGTCGTTGGGCGCCAGGCGCGCGGCGGTGACAGGGTCCAGCGCCGCCAGCTCGGCGTGCAGCGCGGGCCAGCCCAGGCGGGCGGCGCGCGCTTCCAGTTCGGCGCGCAGCGCCGGATCGGCCTGCGGCAGGTCGTCCAGACCGTCGCGCAGCGCCTTGTAATACATCATGGTGCCGCCCGCCAGCAGCGGAATGCGGCCGCGCGCGCGGATTTCACCGATCAGGCGCAGTGCATCGGCGCGGAATTCCGCGGCCGAGTACGACTGCGCGGGATCCAGAATGTCCAGCAGATGCTGCGGCACGCGCGCCTGCTCGTCCGCCGAGGGCTTGGCCGTGCCGATGTCCATGCCACGGTAGATGGTGGCCGAATCGACGTTGACGATCTCGAGCGGCCAGCGCTCGGCCAGCGCCAGCGTGGACGCGCTCTTGCCGGCCGCGGTGGGACCAGCCAGACAGATGACGGGGAGCGACGCGGGGGATTGGGAAGACGGCAAGCTATTGTCCGCGCAAAAAGAGCTTGTCCAGGTCCGACATGGACCACTGCACCCAGGTCGGCCGCCCGTGGTTGCACTGGTCGGCCCGTTCCGTGGTTTCCATCTGGCGCAGCAAGCCGTTCATCTCTTCGAGGGTGAGCTTGCGGTTGGCGCGCACGGACCCGTGGCAGGCCATGGTCGAGAGCAGTTCGTTGCGCTGTTCGGTGAGCAGACGCGAGACCCCCACGGCGCCCAGGTCGCGCAGCACGGCGCGGGCCAGGGTCTCGATGTCGCCGCGCGCCAGGATGGCCGGCACCGATCGCACGGCGATGGACGTGGGGCCGGACGGACGCATCTCGAAACCCAGGTCGTTCAATTGTTCTTCGAACTCCTCGACCAGGGCCACGTCCTTTTCCTGGGCGTGGAACACCACGGGCACCAGCAGATCCTGGCGCGGCAGGCTGCGCGCGTCCAGGGCCTGCTTGAGCTGTTCGTAGACCACGCGCTCGTGCGCGGCGTGCATGTCCACCAGCACCATGCCGCGGCGGTTCTGGGCCAGGATGTAGACGCCATGCAGCTGCGCCACCGCCATGCCCAGCGGGTGCTCCTCGTCGGCGGGCAGCGCGGCGGGCGCCGGCGACGGTTCACGCAGGGGCGCGGTGCGGGCCGCCGTGTCGTCGGTCAGCGGGCGATAGAGCGATTGCCAGTCGGCCGCGGGAATCCCGGCCGGTTCGGCGTGCAGCCGGAAGGGCACCTGGGTGTGCGGGCGCTGGGCGGCGGGCGAGGGGCGCAGGCCGTAGGCGGCGCCGTTGCCGGGGCCGCTCGCGCCAGGGTTAGCGCCGGCGTTCGAGCCGCCGGCCGTGGCGCCATTCATTCCACCACTCATGCCCCCATAGCCGGGGCGCGGGGATTCCGTCGCGGGCGTCGCCGGGCGGTACGCCGGTGCGGCGGCATCGGACGGGGCCGTTTCGCCCGCCGGACGCGCCACGGTTTCGAATTCGGCGTCTTCGGCATGCCCCGTCGGCGCAACGGCGGACGAGCCGCCCATCTGGGCCAGCGTCTGGCTGACCGCATGCGAGACAAAGCGGTGCACGGCGCCGCTATCGCGGAAACGGACTTCGTGTTTGGCCGGATGGACGTTCACGTCCACGGCGGCAGGGTCGATGTCCAGGAACAGCACGTACGCGGGCTGGCGGTCGCCGTGCAGCACGTCGGCATAGGCAGAACGCAGCGCGTGGCTGACCGTGCGGTCCCGCACATAGCGGCCGTTCACGTACAGGTACTGGCGGTCGGCGCGGGCGCGGGCGGCGGTCGGACGCGTGATCATGCCGGCCAGGCTGACTGTGCCGACCGAATGCGACAGCAGCAGCCCGTGCTCGGCGAATTCGGCGCCCAGCACGTCGCGGATGCGCTGCGGCGGGTCGGCGGGCAGCCACTGGCGCTGCGCGCGATCGTGGTGGAACAGGCGGAAGGCGATTTGCGGATGCGCCAGTGCGATGCGCTCCATGGCGTCGACGCAATGGCCGAATTCGGTGGCTTCGGATCGCAGGAACTTGCGGCGGGCCGGCACGGCGTCAAACAGCTGGCGCACGTCGACCGTGGTGCCGGGCGGGCCGGAGGCGGGGCCCACCTGCATGCTGCCCGCGTCGATCTGCCAGGCATGGTCGCCATCGCGGGTGCGGGAAATGATGGATACCTGGGCCACCGACGCAATGGACGCCAGCGCTTCGCCGCGGAACCCCATGGAGGCCACGGATTCCAGCTCGTTCAGCGAGCGGATCTTGCTGGTGGCGTGGCGGGCCAGCGCCAGCGGCAGTTCTTCGGGGGGGATGCCCCCGCCATCGTCCGTGACGGCGATGCGGCGGATGCCGCCGCCTTCCAGGCGGACCTCGATGGCGCGCCCGCCCGCGTCAATGGCGTTTTCCAGGATTTCCTTGAGCACGGACGCGGGGCGCTCGATGACCTCGCCAGCGGCGATCTGGCTGATCAGCAGGTCAGGAAGCGCAAGGATGGAACGACGTTCGGTCATGTGGCCCAGATCTTATGTAGCAGTGCGGACGATTTTAGCGTCATGCCCCGGTCGGCTATAGTCGCTGACAAATTCCCATCGGATATCAGGGCCGCTTCAATGCTTGAGTTTTTCAATATGGTGCTTCACATCGACCAGACGCTTGGCCTTTGGGTCGAGCAGTACGGCGTGTGGGTGTATCTGGTGCTGTTTCTCATCGTCTTCGCGGAGACGGGGCTGGTCGTGCTGCCCTTTCTGCCGGGCGACTCGCTACTGTTCATCGCCGGAGCCTTCGGCGCGACGGGGCATATCGACCCCGTCATGATATCTGTGCTGCTCATCGTGGCCGCCGTGACCGGCAACTCGCTGAACTACGCCATCGGCCGCTACATCGGGCCCCGGGTGTTCTCGATGAACCTGCGTTTCCTGGACCGCGGCGCGCTGATGCGCACGCACGCGTTCTACGAAAAGCACGGCGGCAAGACCATCGTCATGTCGCGCTTCATCCCCGTGGTGCGCACCTTTGCGCCGTTCGTGGCGGGCGTGGCCGAGATGTCGATGGCGCGCTTTCAGCTGTTCAACATCACGGGCGCGCTGCTGTGGGTGATCAGCCTGGTGGCGGCGGGCTACTTCTTCGGCAACATCCCGATCATCCGCGATCACCTGAACACCATCGTCCTGGTGGGCCTGGCGGCGGCCGTCGTGCCGGTGGTGGCCGCGGGCGTCCTCAAGCTGGTGCGCGCGCGCCGGACGCAATAACGTCCACGCCGCGCTTGAAACAAAAAGGCGATGCGCCAGAGGGTGCATCGCCTTTTTTCATGGGCCGGGACATCGACCCCGGCATGTGTCCTGAATCCGTCTAGCTCAGGTCGCCCAGTCGCGCCAGCGGCGGATTGGCCGTGAAGTAGCGCTGGATGCCGGTCATCATGGCCTGCGCCAGCTTGTCCTGGTGCGAGGAGCTGCGCAGCAGCGCTTCTTCCTGCGGGTTGCTGATGAAGGCGGTCTCGACCAGCACCGACGGGATGTCGGGCGCCTTCAGCACGGCAAAGCCGGCTTGCTCGACGCTGTTCTTGTGCAGGCGGTTGATCTTCTTGATCTCGTCCAGGAAGGCGTTGCCGACCTTGAGCGAGTCATTGATCTGGGCCGTGGTGGAAAGATCCAGCAGCACCTTCGCGACCTGGCGGTCGTGGCTGCCCAGGTTGACGCCGCCGATCAGGTCGGCCGCGTTTTCCTTGTCGGCCATCCACCGGGCCTGCGCGCTGGTGGCGCCGCGCTGGGACAGCGCAAACACCGATGAGCCGTTGGCCGTGGGCTTGACCCAGGCGTCCGCGTGGATCGAGATGAACAGGTCCGCGTGCACGCGGCGGGCCTTTTGCACGCGCACGTGCAGGGGCACGAAGTAATCGTCGTCGCGCGTCAGGTAGGCGCGCATGTAGGGCTGGCTGTCGATCAGCGCCTTTAGGCGCCGCGCGATGCGCAGGACCACGTCTTTTTCACGCAGCCCGGATTTGCCGATGGCGCCCGGGTCTTCGCCGCCGTGGCCGGGATCCAGCGCGATGGTCAGCATGCGCGGCTTGCCGCGGCTGGCAGTGGCGGGGGGCTTGGGCGG
>NZ_JCBANC010000082.1:0-21942 GCF_059760815.1 Achromobacter sp. 1012554356
CGCCACGCCCACCAGACCGCCCCAATCGGCGCAAAGATCGCCAACCACGACACCCCATCCCAAACGCCGTCGCCCAGCAGCGCCGACACCAATCCAACCACCGACGCCGCGCCAAGCCAGATCGGCACGCGGAACACGACGCCCGCCGATTGCAGATTCTCGGTTCGCGCGCCGTGCGCTTCGCTCGTCTTGTTCATTGCGCGGCCCCTTGCCGATCACCCTGACGCAGGGCATTTGCGGTCTCGACGCCATCGTCCGCCTGCGGCTTCGTCGCCGTCGCGGCCTTGGGCTTGCGTAGCCACAAATACAGCCCGCTACCCAGCACCACGATCGCGAACAGATCCAGGACCGCCCAAAGGATCTTCAATGGCAAGCCGCCGTAATCCCCAAAATGCAGCGGCTGCGACAGGAACAGGGTCTTCACGTACCACGGCATATCGCGTGTGTCGGTCAGTTCCCCATTTGTCGCGTCCACCAGCGCGGGCTTGAGCAACCGCGAGGTCACGGGCGTGTTGCCCTTCATGAAGAACGTGTAATGGTGCGGGCTGGAGAACATCGTTCCCGGAAACGCCACCAGGCTCACTGCCATGTCCGGTACCGCGGCGCGGGCCGTGCGAATGGAGTCTTCCAGATGCGCAGGCTGCGTGACGGGCGGCAGGCCGCGAAACGGCGCGGTCATTTCGGCCATCTGGTCCATCTGCCACAGACTCAGCACGACGCGATTCAACGTGTTGATGCTGCCCGTAATGCCCACGACAAGGAGCCAGACGACGGTGACAATACCGAGCAGGTTGTGCCAGTCCAGCCATTTGACGCGGGTGCTGCGCTGAGTGCGTAGCGCACCGAATTTCAGGCGCCGCATGAAGGGGTAGTACAGCACCACGCCGGACACGATGGCGACCACCATTAACAGGCCCATCGCGCCCAGAAACAGCATGCCGGGCAGACCGGCAAACATGTCCGTGTGCAGCTTGAGCATGACGTACATGAAGCCTTCATCGGTGGCCGGCTCGTCCAGGACCTTGGCCGTGCGCGAGTCGATGACGACGGCGTTGTTTTCCTCGGGCGGCGCGTCGACGGCGCTGGCCATGGACACGTACGTAATGTCGGGATGCTCGTCCTGATCCCAGAACATGTAGCGGATGACTTCGCCCGGGCGGCGTTCCAGCGCAGTCTGAGCGATCTGGTCCATGCTGGCATTGGGCGTCCCGGCGGGCATGGGCGGCGCTTCGACCACGCCTGACAGGTGCTCGATCTCTTCGTGAAAGATCAGGGGCAGCCCGGTCAGGCACAGCAGCAGCATGAAGACCGTGCAGACCAGACTGCTCCACTTGTGTATCCAGGACCAGGTTTGCGTGGACATCGTGGCCTCCTTAGAAGGCGATGCTGGTCGAGAGCGTGTAGGTACGTGGCGAGCCTACGAACAGGTAGCCGGCCGTGGCGGTGCCCCAATAGTTCCGGTTGAACAGGTTCTCGACGTTGAAGCGGAAGGTGACGGGGGTGCCGCTGATTTTGGTCTCGTAGCGGGCGCCGGCGTCGACGCGGGTCCAGCTTGGCACCGACAGGGAATTGTCGGCGTTGGCATACGTTCTGTCGGTGTAGATAACGCGGCCCAGCACCGTCAAGCCCGGAACGAACGGGGTATCCCATTCGGCGCCCAGGTTGAATTGCCAGTCGGGCACACCGATGGCCTTGTTGCCCTGCAGGTCGGGCGTGGTGGCCTTGTTGATGACGGCGTCGATGTAGCTGATGCCGCCCAACAGGCGCACGCCCTTGGTGACTTCGCCGGCAAAGCTGGCTTCGACGCCGCGGTTGCGCTGTTCGCCAAACTCTCCGAAAGTGTTGCCCGAAATGCCGGAACTGGGCCGCGTCAGCTCAAACAGCGCGACGGTGGCCAGCATGTCGTCGTTCAGGTTGTACTTGACGCCGATTTCCTTCTGCTTGGACTTGAACGGCGACAGCGTCTCGCCCGGGTTGGTGATGGCCGCGCTGGTAGGCGCGGTGTCGCCTTGCGACAGGCCTTCGACGTAGCTGGCGTAGACCGACAGGTCCGGCCGCACCTTGAAGACGACGCCGGCCAGCGGCGTGGTGGCGCTCTTGTCGTAGCGCGGTCCGCTGGGTTCGCCGTTCGCGAAGTTGTAGTTCTGGCCCTGCACGTTCTGCCGGCGCGCGCCCAGCGTCAGTTGCAGCCGGTCGTCCATGAAACCCAAAGTGTCGGCCAGCGCATAGCTGGTCAGCTTGACGCTCTGATAACGGTTCAGCGGATTGCTGACACCGGAAATGGACGGCGTGTCGAAGATGTTGCCCGCGTAGATGTTGGAGTTGCCTGGCGGGAAGCCGGTGTTGAAGCCCAGGTCGGACTTCTGGTCCAGCAGCGTGTAGCTGAAGGCGACCTTGTGGCTCACGGGGCCGGTCTTGAAGTTGCTGCGCAGGCCGGCCTCGGTGGACTTGCTGTCCACCGTCATCCGCTGCCAGCCGCCGAAAAAGGAGTAATCGCCCTGCGAATTCTGCAACACGGGGTTGGCGGCAAAGGCGTCCCAGTCCAGTTTGCGCTGGCCGTAGCCCGCGTAGGCAGTCAGGTAGTCCGTGATGTCGTATTCGATCTTGAAGACGCCGGCGGTATTGCGGCCGTCGCTCCAGCCCAGGCCGGGATACGGGTTCTTGTTGGCGGGCGCCTCGGGAATCGAAGTCAGGTCCGCGCCAAGCTGAAACTGGCGCACGACGTTGTCGATGCGTTCCTTCTGCCAGATCAGGTCCAGGGACGAACGCAGCTTTTCGCCGCGATAGTCCAGCGCCACTGAGCCCAGCGCTTCGCGCGTGGACTGGTCCTTGATCGGCGTGTCGCCATCGCGCAGCATCCCATTCACGCGGATGCCGAATGCATTGCCCTCGCCGAAGCGGCGGCCGACGTCGGCATGCACGCCAAAGACGGAATCCGACATGACGGAGCCGGTGAGGCGGGTAATGGGTTCGTCGGTGGCGCGCTTGGGCACCAGGTTGACGACGCCGCCCACGCTGCCCCCCGGGGTCATGCCGAAAAGCGCGGCCGACGGTCCCTTGATGATCTCCACGCGTTCCAGGGTTTCGACCGGAGCGCGCCAGTACGGCGTCAGGCCGAACATGCCGTTGAACGCGAAGTCCGCGGTCGGCACATTGAAACCGCGGATGGTGAGGTCTTCATTGATGTTGGAACGCGCGCTGCTCATGCGCACGGACGGATCCATGGTGGCGACGTCGGCCACGGATCGCGCCTGCTCGTTCTCGATGGTCTGGGCGGTATAGCTGGTGACGCTGAAGGGCGTGTCCATGACGGACGTGTTGCCCAGAATGCCCATGCGGGCGCCGCCGCCGATCAGGCCGCCGGCGATGGGCGCGGGCGCCTCGCCGAGGGCAACGGGCGCGCTGGTCACGGTGACGGTCGGCAGGACGGTGATCGCGGCGGGAGCCGGGGCCTGCGTCTGCGCCGCGACTGAGGCGGCGTATAAGGTGGCGCTTCCCGCCAATGCCTGTTTCACGGCCAGGGCGACGCCCTTCAGCCTGCCTTGACGACCTTTCGATGCTTTGCCCAAAGCCCCACCCCATGCGTTCTTTTATATAAAACGCGCATGATAAGCATTCTTATTCGACATTGCTACGGGGTTTGTCTGGATGTGGCGCGGGCACGTCAGTTGCGCCACCTGAGCCAATCCCGGGAAAAATTGCTCACCCCGCGCAGTGCCTCATCACCTTTGGCGACTACGACACGAAGGCCGCGCAGCAGCAGGCGCAGCGCGACCAGAACATGATGCTCATGATGCCGTATATGAACCCGCGGCCCACCACCACGGACTGCTACCGGTATGGCAATGCGGTGCGCTGCACGACGCGGTAAGCGGCGTCCGCGTTTCAGGCCCCCGGGGCGCGGTCCACGTACACCAGCCCTGCGGCAGCCAGCTTCTCCCGCATGCCGTAGATGTCCAGCCCCAGTTCCCCGGCGGCCAACCGCTTGCGCTTGGCCATCTCGTTGACCAACCGCGCATCGCAGGCGTCCGCAACCTGCGCCGCACGCTCGCGCGGCACGACGCACACGCCGTCATCGTCGGCAATGACGACATCTCCGGGCTGCACGAGCGCTCCCGCGCACACGACAGGCACGTTCACCGCCCCGGGCGTCGCCTTGACCGTGCCTTTGGCGGAGATGCACTTGGACCACACGGGAAACTGCATGTCCTTCAGCGCCGCGATATCGCGGCAGCCTGCGTCGATCACCAGCCCCTGCACGCCGCGTGCGCGCATCGACGTGGCGAGCAGTTCCCCGAACATGCCGTCCTCGTTCGACGACGCGCAGGCCACGACGACGATATCCCCCGGACGGCAGAGTTCGATCGCAACGTGCAGCATCCAGTTGTCGCCCGGCTGCGCCAACACTGTGACGGCGCTGCCTGCGATGGATGCGCCAGCGTATACCGGCCGCAGGTAGGGTTGCAGCAGGCCGGAGCGCTGCTGCGCTTCGTGTGCGGTGGCGACGCCTGCCGACGCCAGGCGTGCGATGACCGCGCTGTCGGCGCGGTCGATGTTCCTGACGGCGATGCTCATGCCAGCTCTCCAGTGACTTGCGGGAACACGCGCTGGTAGCCTTCTGCGTACTTGATCTTCAGGTTCGAGTTGCGCGATGCCTGCACGCCGCGCTGCAAGGCGACGCGGGTGTAGTACTCCCACAGGTGTTCCTGCGCGGCCATGGTTTCGAAGGCGCGGCGCTTCTGGTCCCAGACCTCGGAGATATCCAGCAGCACTTCGGGCTTCCACTCGCACTGCTCGGGCTGGTGCGGCTCGAACAGAAATACGGGCGGCGCGCCCAGCACCGCCTGCTCGGGATGGTGACCGTGCGCCTGCGCGATCACGCGGGCTTCCTGTGCGACGTGCGTGGCAAGCGGATGGTCGAAGTTGTAGGGGTCCTTCTGCGAATGCGTCAGCACGAATTCCGGCTGCAGTTCGCGGTACACATCCACCAGTTCAAAAAGCGCCTCGTCCGAGACGCGCAGCGGATAGTCGCCGCAGTCCATGAACCGGATGTCCGCGCCCAGAATGCCAGCCGCCAAGCGCGCTTCGTCGCGGCGGTCGGCCTTGACCCGCTCCAGCGTCATGCCCGGCTGCTTCCACAGCTTGGCGGATTCGCCGCGTTCGCCGAACGACAGGCAGACCACGGTCATTTTCCAGCCGCGTTTGGCGTACAGGGCAATGGCGCCGCCTGCGCGCCAGACGAAGTCCGCGGAGTGGGCGCTGACCACCAGCCCGTTCTTTTGCCGTTCCATTTCAATTCCTCTATGCATGATTGCCGGCCGGACCCGCCCGTGGGGCCCGGAGCCGGCGCGAACGCGCTCAATCAGCCTTGATGCCCGCGTCCTTGATGACCTTGGTCCACTTGGTGGTTTCCGCCGCGACAAATTGTGCGAACTGCTTGTCCGTACCGGGCGTGACGACTGCGCCCATCTCGGCGAATCGCTGCTTCACGGCAGGGTCCTTCAATGCGGCCTGCAGCGCGGCATTCAGCTTTTCCGTGACCTCGGGCGGCAAATCCTTGGGGCCGATCAACCCCCACCACACCGTGGCCATCGCGCCCGGCAGGCCTTGCGACACCACCGTGGGCACCTCGGGCAGCATGCTTGCCGGCTCGTCGTCCAGCACGGCCAATGCGCGCAGTTTGCCCGCCTTCACGTGCGAGACGACTTCCAGCGGGTTGATGGACATGAAGGAGATCCGCTGCCCCAAGAGGTCCGTCACCGCAGGCGAGCCGCCCTTGTACGGCACATGCAGCGCCTTCATGCCGCTTTCGCGCTTGAGCAGTTCGCTGGCCAGGTGGCCGGAGCTGCCGTTGCCGGCCGACGCGTAGGTCAGCTTGTCCGGATGCGCGCGGCCATAGTCCGTCAGGTCCTTCAAGGTCTTGAATGACGACTCGACCGGCACCACCACGGCCAGCGGCGCGTATCCGATGGCGCCCACCGGGGTGAAGTCGTGCGCGGGATCGAAGGTCAGCTTGGAGAACAGCGCACCATTCGCCGCCAGCGTGTTCGACGCGGTCAGCAGCGTGTAGCCGTCCGCCGGGGCGCGCGCCACGGTGTCCATGCCGATATTGGTGGCCGCACCGGGCCGGTTTTCGACGATGATCGTCTGCTTCAGCGCGTCTCCCATTTTCTGGCTGACGAGGCGGGTGACAATGTCCACGCCACCGCCGGCGGCATACGGCACCACGATGCGGATCGGCTTGTCGGGGTAGTTGGCCTGCGCGGCGGCCGGCAGCGGCGCCAGCATGGCGGCGATCAGTGCGCCCACGCCTGCGGCGGCGGCAAACGTGCGGCGGGACCGGGAGGGCTTGGAAGCCTTCATGGTTGTCTCCTATGTCGTTATACGTGTTGGTATGGCGGCATGATGCGCGGCGTACACTCATATCGTCCAATACCGTTTTTCAAGACCATCTATTTGCTTTTCAAATCAATATGGATTTCCGTCAACTGCGTTACTTCGTCGCCGTCGCCGAGGAACTGAGCTTCAGCCAGGCCGCGCGCCGGCTGCATGTCAGCCAGCCGCCGCTCAGCCTGCAAATCAAGGCGCTGGAAGAGGAGCTGGGGTCGCCGCTCTTGACGCGCACGAGCCGCAGCGTGGAACTGACGCAGGCGGGCGCGTTGTTCCTGGACCAGGCGCGCCGCGCGCTGGCGCATCTGGAACGCGCGGGCGAGGTCGTGCGGCAGTCCGCGCTGGGTGAAACCGGCGAGATCCGCGTGGCATTCACGGCGTCTGTGCCGATGTTCGACGCGTTCCCTCGCATCGTGCACGCCTTTCGCACGGATTTTCCGGGCGTGGGTGTGGACTTGAGTCACCAGTCGACCGGACAGCAACTGCGCGCGCTCGCGTCCAAGGACATCGACGTGGGCTTTCTGCGTCCATCCATCCTGTTCGTTCCGCCGCCCAATATCACGACGCTGCCGCTGTGGACCGACCGGCTCATGGCCGCCCTGCCCCAATCGCATCCGCTGGCGCGCCGCAACGCGCCGTTGTCGATGACCGACCTGTCGGACGAGTCCTTCATCCTGTTCCCGCGCGGGCTGGGCTGCGGCTTGTTCGACCACGTGGGCGTGCTGGCCAGCCGGGCGGGTTTTGCCCCGCAAGTGGGCCAGGAGGCGCGCGAAGGTGCGACGATCATCGGCCTGGTGGCGGCCGGGATGGGCATCTCCATCCTGCCCGACACCTACATGAAGACCGGCATTCCCGGCGTGGCCTACCGCGAATTGGACACGCCGGATGCGCAAAGCCAGGTCTTGCTGGCGTATCGCTCGGAAGATGGGTCCGCGCTGGTGCAGCGCTTTCGCGAGACCGCCCGGGCCGCGCAGTGACGGACGCGGCAACGGCATGCGGCGGCACAAATGAAACCGGGCCCTGGTCAGGCGTACGATAGCTGAACCGATCCGACTGAAGACCGCACCCCAAGGCTTGCCGCGTCTCCCGCCATGACCTTCCGCCTCTTCGCGCTCACCCTATTGGCCATGCTGGCCTTTGCCGGCAATTCCCTGCTTTGCCGGGTTGCGCTCAAGCAGACGACCATTGACCCTACCACTTTCTTCGCCATCCGCATCGTGTCGGGTGCGCTGATGCTGTGCCTGGTGCTGGCGCTTCGCCGGCAGTCCGGCCGGGTGGAAGGCACATGGGCGGGCGCGCTGGCGCTGGTGGGGTACGCCCTTGCGTTCTCCTATGCCTATACGCACGTGCCCGCAGGCACGGGCGCGCTGCTGCTTTTCGGGGCCATCCAGATCAGCATGATTCTGTATGGCCTGGCGGTTGGGGAACGGTTGGCGGCGATGCAATGGGCAGGCACCGCGCTGGCGGTCGCCGGACTCGTGGCGTTGATGTGGCCCAGCGCCAATGCGCCGCCGGTGTTCTACGGATTGCTGATGATCCTGTCCGGGGTGGCATGGAGCATCTATTCGCTACTGGGCCGGGGCGCGAGGAATCCGGCCGCCGCGACGGCGGGAAATTTCATCCGGGCAGCGCCGGTCGCGGTGGCGCTGCTGCTTGTCCAGTTCGCCGCCACCCACGTCAGGTTCGATACCGCCGGCGCAGCCTATGCGGTGGTCTCTGGCGCGGTGACCTCGGGCCTGGGCTACATCCTTTGGTACGCCGCGCTTAAGCAATTGACGGTGACGCGCGCCGCCACCGTGCAGCTCAGCGTGCCTGTGCTTGCGGCGCTGGGCGGGACAATGTTCCTGGACGAGCCGCTGACCGCGTTGCTGATCGCGGCGTCGGCCCTGGTGTTGACCGGCGTGTCGCTCGTGATCTTCAACAAGCGCGCGGCGTGATTCGCCGGATCCATCCCGCTGGAGAGCAGACCGCCACGGGTATCAATAGCCGCCGGTATGACCTGCCCTCCGCGGCGCATCACTACCAGCGATACCCGACGTTCAGCATGCCGCCGTAGCCCCGCTGACCGCCGTTTCCAGCCTGGCCAAACAGCTCGCCGCTAACCTGCCACGAATCGCGGACATTGCCTGCCACGCCGATTCGCAGTTCAGCGGCGTCGCGCATGGGCGTTGCCTGGAAGGTCGACGTGCCCACGTTGGCTTTCGCGCTGCCCGAGTTGTGCAGCCAATTGGCTTCGACGTAAGGCCGCACCGGGGACGTGGTGGCGTCGTTGCCAAGCGGGTACGCGCGGACACCCACGCGCGAAGTGACTGAACTGGCGGGCGAGTTTTTCAGCGTCATGCTGGGCAGCACAGCGTCCTGGGCGTCGTAGCGCGTGTAGGCCAGTTGCGCTTGCGGCACGACGACCATCGCACCCAACGCGGAATCGCCGGCGAAGGGCTTGAACGCATATCCCGCTTCCACCGACGCGGTCCAGGCGTTCGAACGGTATCGGGCCGAGCCCAATTCGCTATTGATCTCGTTGGAGTAGCGGCCGAACTGCAACCACGAATCGGCATACGCGCCCAAGCGGGTGGCATCGTCGGCGTACGCGGTGGCATACATGCCCACCGAATACCCGGTGACCTTGCCTCGGGCATCCGCACGCATCGCCATGCCGGTTCCCGGGTGGATGAGTTGGGAAGTGGCGTTCGTGCGCGCCTCGCCCGCTCCGGCCATGACCCCTGCCTTGAGGACGCCTTGCTGACCCAGTCGCGTGCTCACCAGGTCGGCGCCCATCTGCAGCATGGCGGTGTCGGTGTCTATGCTGACCTGACCTTCGTCAAGTTTCATGCCGGTGTGCCGCGCGCCCTCGGTACGTGCCCACACCTGCCGGGACGCGCTGCCGGGCGCAGATTGACCTGCCGACGTTTGCGCCACGGTCCGATCCGCCAGGCGATGTACGAACATCCGGGTCGCCGCGACCTGATTGCCGATGTGCGCGCCGTTTTCCGGTGAGACGTTCTGCATCTTGCCCGGCGCAGAACCGGGCGTGCCAGCGCCACTGCCGGGAGGCGTTGTCACACCACTGCCGGGAGGCGTTTCAGTACCGCTGCCCGGTGGCCATTCAGTACCGCTGCCCGGCGGCGTCTCAGTGCCGTTACCCGGAGGCGTTTCAATGCCGCTGCCAGGAGGCGTCTCAACGCCACTTCCGGGCGGCGGCGTCTGACCGCCCGGGTCCGTGGCGCCGCCTTCTTCCGGCGGCGTCGTTGACGTCAGATACCAATCGGACGCCACGCCGCCCGTGCCGCCCTGAACCAGGAAATAGTCGTAGCCATTCAGACCCAGGCTAATGGTCGAGGGCCGGTAGCCAGACGAGTCCGCGTCCAGATAAAAAGCATTGCCTGAAATGGTGGCCCCGTTGGTGGCTTGCACGAGCCGGATGCCTTGCGTGGTCAACGCGCCTGCGCCGCCTGCATTCAAGACACGCAGCCCGGTGGTGCCCGTGACCGCGCCGCCGTCCACGACGAGCCGGTCGGTCAGGGACGTGTCGTCGCCCAGGTGGGTATTCATGACCAAGGTGCCGCCGCCGATGTAGTCGGAGACGGTAAGCGTCTTGAATCCAGATTGCGCACCGGGAGACACGAACCGCACGACACCCGCGTTGGTCAGGGTCTTGACGGCCGAATCGCCGCGCATGTTCCAGACGCTGCTGGCGTCTAACTTGACGCTGTCCACCGAACCCTGCCCCGCGCGCACCGCGCCGGTCCACTCACTGCCGCTGGCCAGGTCAATATCGACGCGGCCGCTGTCGGAGGTCAACACGTCGCCCGTCATGAGCGCGCCTGTGGCGTTCAGGGTGACGCGTTGCGTCTGGTACGGTTGCCCGGGGACGATTCCCGCGCTGGGGGTCGCCTGCGTTCTAAGCAGGATGCCGCTGGCTTCGTCGCCGCCGGCTCGGGCCACCACGGTGGCGTTCTGGACGGTGATGTCGTGGTCTCCACCCCTGACGAGAAACCCCACACCATCGTGGGTCTGGAGGTTGCTGCCGTTCGACAATACGAGCGAGTTGGCGCCCTGCGGCTCGTAGCGCACGCTCTGCACGCCGTTTGCGTTCTGACCCGTCATGATGACTTGCGTGTCGCTCAGCGAAATCGCCGTGTCGCCGGCGCCGATGTTTCCAAGCATCTGCACGCCGATCGAGCCTGTGGATTGCCCGTTCAACTGCGAATTGACAGCGTCGATGCGTGCCTCGTCGGTTGCCCGAAGCGCTGCGCCCGCGCTGCCGGACACGTCCACGGTAACCCCGTCCAATGTCACTTGCGTGCCGCGATGGTTGGCACTCACGCCTACCGCATTCGTGGCTTCGGCCAGGATATGCGTTCCCACGGCGTCGATCGTTGTCGTCGCCGTGTCATCGATCGAGTGTGCATACAGGCCGGCGCGTCTTCCGCGTAAGGTCCCGCCTTCAATCTGTACCGCCCCATTGCGGCTTCGGATCGCATACAAGTCCGCACGGATGTCCAGGTTCTTTCCGGTCATCACATGGTTGTTCATCACCGTGACGCCCTCGTTGAACGCGACGGCTTCGCTGCCGATCGTCACGTTCGTCAAAGACGCCGAAGACACACCGGTTTGCGTCGTCTCGTTATACAAGAGCACGCCGAAGCTCACCGAATGCGGACCAGCAACCACCGTATCCGTCATGGTCAGGCTGGAACCGTCGATAACGGATATCTGGCCTTCAATGGTGCTTCCTTGAATGGTGACGATGGCGTTTTGCGAGATATGCATGGTTGCCGCCGTGGCGTTTTCCGTGCTTCCTGCCTTGACCTGGCTATCGGTCAGCAACAGCGTGCCTTCTTGCACCGAAAGGTCCGCCCCGGTCGCCGCGCCCATGTCATCCACGCTGGACACAATGACGTTGGACAGTTCGACGCGCCCGCCTGACTGGACGCGCACGCCATAGCTGTTGACGCCATTGAGATCAATGCTCTTGATCTCCAGGTCACTTGCCGTGATGACACCCCCATCGGAAGCCCGGACTGTCCCCAGGAAACCGCCCGATCCCGACACGGCTCCGCCAAGCAGTTCGATGCGGCCCGCATCGGTCGCAAGCACGGTCGTTGCCTCTGAGGATAGGAGGGAGATGTCGGCGTGGATAGCGCTATCTTCCAGGGACGCAGACAATGCAGCGCCGGCTTGCGTCTGGATCGTGCTGCTCGCCATCCTGATCTTGCCGCCGCCGTAGGCATGCGCGCCCCGGCCGTCTCCTTCGGTGGTCAGCGTAAAACCAGCGCCGGACACGCTATTGCCGTGGTTGACACGAATTGCATCTCCCGTGCTGACCGTAATGCTCGACCCGGGGACCACCACCACTGTCACGTTGCCTTCTGGGTCATCGAGGAGGATCGGAGATATCGGCGCCGCCAACACCATCAAGGGAAAGGCCGGGATCGTGGCGGCGAGAATCGCCGCGACAACCGGGGAAAGGGGGAAGTGCATTGCAAGCTCCGTAAACCGTGCGCGGCTTCGGAGATGCGAAAAGCCAGATGCCGGCCGATTGCAGCGCCGCAGAACCGCCACGAAAAAAAGCGACCATTCTCTTGACGCCCCGCAAGCTCGCACATCGAAAGACTTCTAAAGCTCGCTCCCCCTCTTGCAAAAACGCGGTAACACGCAACAATTCAGACCAGTTCCCGAAACAATGTGCAAAACCGGGGCCGTCCCGGTGTCCGGACGAAAAAAGGGCCGCTTCGAAAAGCGGCCCGCAAACCCAGTCCCGCACCGGGACGGATACTCAAATAACGTGTCTCACACGCTGTCCAGCACGGAGCGGTCCACATTGGCCGCCGCAGACGCCGCGTCCTGCATCGCTTCGATGAACACGGGCGCGCACAACCCAGCCACCACCGCCGCCAGATCCGGATCGATATCGTCATAAGCGTGACGCGCGGCCAGCATGTTCAGCGAGCCGATCACCCGCCCCGCATGCCGCACCGGAATGTTGAAGGCTGACTGCAGCCCGCGCTCGATCAGCATCGGGGCCTCGGAGAAAACGGTACGCACGTCGTCTTCGTTGCTGGCGACATACAGGCGCCCTTCTTCCAGCACCAGTCGGGACCACGGACCGTTGCCAGTGGCCTTGAAGCCGCCCAGCGGGCTGATGCTCTCGTCCGACGTATGCAGGCGCTTCATCAGCCGGTGATCCTGAAGGTACAGCAGCGCGGTGAACAGCTTGTGGCCAAAGCAGGCTTGCAGCAGGTCTGAGATCACGCCCCACTGCGCCGGCCGGTCCGCCGCCAGCGCCAGAGCGCGCGCGTGCCCGGCCAGCGGCCGGAATGCGGAGGCCTTCGTCATGCGTTGATCTCCTCGAGCACGACGCCACGCGTGTTCTTGCCGTAGAACAGGATGCCCAGGCCGCCGACCAGCAGGATGGCGGTCATCATGGCAAACACGCCGGCAAAGCCCAGGACCGGGTACGCCACGCCGACGATGGTCGGCGATGCGATGGAGCCGATGCGGGCGAAGGCTGAGGCCGCGCCCATGCCGGTCGCACGGATCGACGTGGGATAGATTTCGGCGGTGTACGTGTACTGGCCGGCGATCACGCCATTCATACCGAAGGACAGCAGCATGCTCAACATGATGATCTGTTGCTCGCCGCTGGCCAGCGCCAGGCCCAGCGCGGACAGGCACGACAGCAGCATGTAGGCCAGGATGGTGTACTTGCGGCCGATCTTGTCGTTGAAGTACGCGGCCGAGAAATAGCCGGGGATCTGCGACAGGTAGATCAGGATGGTGTACGAGAAGCTCTTGGTGATGGTGAAGCCGCGCTCGACCAGCAGGCTGGGGATCCACACCAGGAAGGCGTAGTAGCAGAACAGCACGGTGATCCAGAACACCCACACCAGCATGGTCGTGCCCAGGTATTCCTGCGAGAACAGCGACGCCAGCTTGGCCATCGCGGTCTGCTGCGGCGCGGCGGTGGCCGTGGCCTTGCGCGTGGCAACGGGCGTGGGCAGCGGGCGGCCGGTGCTCTTCAGGACTTCGGCTTCGATAGCCTCGCAGATGCGGTTGGCTTCAGCGGTCTGGCCGGTGTGTTCAAGCCAGCGCGGCGATTCGAACAGCGACTTGCGCCACCACAGCAGGAACACGACAGGAACAGAAGCGATGATCATGATCCAGCGCCAGCCGTCGTCGCTCATCGGCACGATGAAGTAGCCCAGCAGCGCCGACATCACGAAGCCGAACGAGAAGAAGCCCGCCAGCGCGCCAGTGAAGCGGCCGCGATACTTGCTGCTGACGAATTCGGCCAGGTACGGCGCGATGATGGCGCCTTCAGCGCCCATGCCGATGCCGGCGATCATGCGCAGGATGTAGAACTCGTGATAGTTGCGCGCAAACGCGTTGAAGAACGTGGCGACGCAGAACAGCAGCAGCGCCCACATCATGATCTTCTTGCGGCCGTAGCGGTCGCCCAGGATGCCGGAGAACAGCGCACCCACCAGGAAGCCGACATAGGTGCTGCTGGCGATCCAGCCGATCTGGCCGGTGGTCAGGCCCCACTGCGTGCGCAGGGAGGGGATGATGAAGGCGATGATGCCGGCGTCCAGCGCTTCGAAGGCGAGCCCGAGGCCGCCGATCATCAGCAGCCGGAAATGAAAGCTGCTAAAGGGCAACCGCTCCAGGCGGTCGGATACGGAAAACATGGTGGGGAAATTCCGGAGTAAAGAATAGGGGGAACGCGGGGGAACGTCAGCAGGCGTTCTTGTGCAGCAAGCCGCGGTTCATGATCAGCTTGATCGAGTCGGGCTTGGTGAGCAGTTCGATGTCGTCCAGCGGATTGCCGTCGATCAGCAGCAGGTCGGCATAGGCGCCTTCGCACACTTCACCGAGCAGGCCTTCCTGATTCAGGATCTCGGCGCCGATCAGCGTGGCCTGCTGGATGACCTTGGCATTGCCCAGCACGCGGCTGCGCAGCACCAGTTCGTCGGACTGCATGTAGTGGGTTTCGCCCAGCAGGTCGCTGCCGTAGCCCATCTTCACGCCGACTTCGTCCAGGATCTCCAGCGCGGTCAGGCCCTGCGTGCGCACAGTGGCGATCTTCTTGACCGAGTCCAGCGGCAGGCCATAGCGCTCGCCGTCGTTGGCCAGGCCTTCGTACGTGATCAGCGTGGGCACCATGTAGGCGCCGTGTTCCTTCATGACTTGCGCGGCCTCGTGGTCGACGAGGTTGCCGTGCTCGATGGTGCGCACGCCGCAGCGCACGGCGCGCGTGATGGCGCGCGGCGTGTAGGCGTGGGCCATGACGTAGGTGTTGGCGTTGCTAGCCTCTTCCACGATGGCGATCAGCTCGGCTTCGGAGAAGCCCAGATTCTGGATGGGATCGTTGGGCGATGCCACGCCGCCGGACGCCATGACCTTGATCTGCGTGGCGCCCTTGAGGATTTCCTCGCGCACGGCCAGACGGCAGTTGTCGACGCCGTCGACCACGCGGCCGATGTTGCCGATCTTGACCGAGCACGGGCAGGGATCGAGTTCATCGTTGCGCTGGCGGAAGTCGCCGTGGCCGCCGGTCTGCGACAGGGCCTTGCCCGAGCAGAAGAGACGCGGGCCGTCGATGGTGCCGTCCAGCACGGCCTGCGCCAGCGCCCAATCGGCGCCGCCGGCGTCACGCACCGAGGTGAAGCCGCGGTCCAGCATGCCCTGCATGATGGGCAGCGCGCGCAGCAGCGCCAGCGCGTTGGGCAGGGCCGCGACGCGGCCCAGGTTGAACGACGACGCTACCACGTGCACGTGGCAGTCGATCATGCCGGGCATCAAGGTCATGCCCTTGGCGTCCACCACCTGCGCATCCGCCGGCGCCGTTGCGGCGGCGCCGATGCGGGTGATGACCCCGTCCTCGACCAGCACGGTCGAAGCGGCTTCGAGGGCCAAGGTTCGGGTATTGAGGATCCTGCAATTCTTGATGACAACCGGATTCATAAATCGACCACGTAAACAGTTCAAAACGCCGGGAAATCACGGCATGCCGAACTCTACCGGTACAATTCGGGGGTCCGATACCGGGTCTCCCCCTATGCGTTCGACACAAATTTGAAGAGCCTTATGAGCTTTACTCATACCCCCCTATGAGACGTCGCTGCCCCACCCTTTCCGAGTTGAACGCGTTTTCCGCGGCCGCCCGGCATCTGTCTTTCTCGAAGGCTGGCAAGGAACTGTTCGTCACGCAAAGCGCCATCAGCCGGCATATCGCCACGCTGGAAAGTTATCTGGGGCACGCGCTGTTCATCCGGGGAACAAACGGGTTGCAGCTCACTCGCATGGGCGCGACCTACCTCAGCCTGATCAGGCCGGCCCTTCATACGCTGGAAAGCGCCACGTCGCAGGTCATGGCGACGCAACAGTCGGCAAAATCCCTGAATGTCTCGGCCGCACCCACTTTTGCGGCGCAATGGCTGTTTCCGCGCCTGAAGACATTCCGCGAGGTCAATCCGGATATATCGATCAACTTCGTGCGCTACAGCGTCGCGGACTACAAGAGCACCGAACTCGATTTCGATGCGTCGATCCAGTATGGCTACGGCGACTGGCACGACGGCGCGGCCAAATACCTGACGGGCCGCGAAACCCGGCTGGTGTGTTCGCGGGAATATCTGGACCAGCATCCCATCAGCAGCCTGGAAGACATCAAGCAATGCACGCTGCTGCAGCACATCGAGATTCCGCTGTCCTGGGAATACTGGTTCTCGACGTATCTGGGCGATTATGACCGCGCCCGTTTCGGGCCGGGCTTCAATCTGTTTTCGATGATTATCCAGGCTGCATCGTCCGGCTTTGGCGTGGCGTTGATGCCGCACTGCCTGATCGAAAAGGAATTGGCCACGGGACAACTGGTGGATATTTTCGATCGCACCTTTGAAAGCCCGCTTGGCTATTATCTTTGCGCGCCAAACTGGCGCAGCAACATGGAAAGCTACGAGCGTCTGAGCCAGTGGCTGGCGCACGAGTGCTTTCACGGCGGCGAAGGCGGTGCGGCGCAAGTTGGGGAGCCGAGCCGCGGACGGACGCCGCACGGGCAGCCTGGCTCCGCACAGCAGAACCTCACGGACTGTCCGTATTGCGAATCGACCGGCGGTGTCTGACGGACGGGCGCCGGTCATTGCCGGCGCCCGATCCCGCTTACCAGTCCCGCACCTCATCCACCGCGCGATCCAGCGCGTCGCGGTCCAGCGTGGCCGCCCCGTCACCTGCGGCCTCGGTGACCTTGGCCTGCACGGCGTCCAGGATGCCCATCAGCGCCACATAGATCTGATCGCGCTCGACGGTCTCGATGAAGCCCGTGCGCCGGTCGAGCGCGTTGAAGCCTTCCGTATACCCCCGCACGATCTCCGACATGGCCGCCATCAGCCCCTGCGCATCGGCGGCGTGGGCAGCCGCGGCCTTCATCGCCTCGCCGCGGGTCTTGCGGTACAGCGCGGCGGCTTTCCTGGCCTGGGCGGCGGTGATGTGCTCGCTGCCGTCCCATTCGCGAAACGGATTATCCAGGTTCGCGGCCAGCCACTCGGGCTTGCGGGGCTTGCTGACCTCTAGGTCCAGACCCGCCGCCGCAGCTTTCTTGTAGTCCTTCTTGGCCTGCGCGAGGATCTCTGCCGGCATGCTCGTGAGCCAGAGCGATTGCAGCGCCGGCCAGGCGCCGGGCCCGGGCAGCCGGCTCTCGGCAGGCGGAAACACGTCGTTGATCAGGATCTTCGCCAGCTCGCGCAAGGCCGCCAGATGCTCGATGCCGGTAGCCACGCCGGGGGCACCCCATACATACAGCGAGTGCAGGTGCGGAAAGACACGCGCCACCTCGGCGCAGTCCAGCGTTTTCATGCCACGCAGCGAGATCGCGCCGAGCCGCGCCAATCCGGCACCGGACCAGATCGCGTTTTCGCGTTCCAGCCGCAACCACACGCCGTCGGCCTCAGCGTGCACCACCAGATCTGGATGTACGTCACCGCGCAGCGACAACGTGTTCAGTCCGTCATTCAAATACAGTTCACGCACCCCGGTCACGTCGATGGCGACTCGCCCAAACGAGGTGCCGCGCAGGTCGACGACTGGCTCGCCGAAGCTGGCGTACTCCAATTCGCTAAGAATTGGCCTTGTGCGGGCCCATTCGATCAGCCCGGGCACGGGCGCATCCACCTGCAGCTTGATCAGCAAGGGCATGTCGTCGAACGTGGCGAACGATGGCGCGGCAAGCAACGCCTCGCTGTCCAGGCCGCGCATGGCGCGCGTGATGGTGCGCCCCGGCAGCTCCAGCACGACCGTGTTATCGGGCGTGTCCGCATGCGCGGCCGCCTTGAAACGCGCACGGACGCTGGCGTCGATCGCGTTCCAGCGGCGCTGGTTGTAGACCATGTCGCCACTGGACCAACCGCCTGAGTACGAGCGCGACTCCTCGGTCACGAGCGGATCGCGCCAGCCCACGTGCTTGGCGTGCGCGGGTACCGGCCCGCTGATCCACATATGATCCACGCGGTCGCGCCAGAAGTAGAAATCGAAGTGCGCCGGGCGCATCGCCGCGATGTCGGCGTCCCCGGGCATCTCGCTACCCACCCAATCCAGGCTCAGCACGGCGATCTCGGCGCCCGCACCGTCGCCCTTTACATGCGTGATCTGCGAAGCGGTATAGGCCTGCAGGCGGCGGTTGAACGTGACGTAGATATCGCCGGGCGTGTATGGCATGCGGGGGGTTTCCGGGAGGCTTCGAAGATCGCGCAGTATACGGTTGTGATCCGCGGGCCTCGCGTTTGCCGACGGCAACAACCGGATCAGGTGCCGGCGCCCGGATCCTGCTCGCGCCGCTCGGCGTCCTCCTGGGCGGCCACGTCTTCCAGTTTGACCTGGCTGGTGCTGCCGTGGGTGGCGGCGCACTGCGCGGGATTCTGGCTGCTCTTGACGCATTCGGCAAATGCCAGCGCGGCGTCCACGGTCGCGAAGTGATACGACTGGCCGTCGGCGAACGCGACCTTACCTTCAACAGAACAATCCATGAGTGCCTCCAGGGTATCGGAAGGTCCATGCTGCCGCGTTGGCGTCGCGGCGTCAATTCACCCGACGCGGCAGCACCGCCCGCATCCAGCGCGACAGCACCGGGCGGATGCGCTGGTTGTGCAGCAGCACCGCGCCCAGCACCCCGATGAAGGCGCCCAGCACCGTGTCCACGAAACGCGCCTCGATGACGTCGATGGGGTAGCCCTGACCCAGATGCGGCGCCTCGGCCAGAAAAATGGTCAGCGGCGTGATCAGCACGACCGCGCTGGCGTAATGCCGCACCACCAGCGTCTCGATGCCGAAGGACAACGCCATCATCACCAGGCTCAGCGTCCAGACGTTGAGCGGCAGGCTGAGCAGCGCCCACGCCACGCACAGTCCTACCGCGGTGCCCAGGATGCGGTGCATCTGCCGGCTCCATGCCGCGCGCAGGCTGGCGCCCTGGATGATCGCCAGGCAGCTCACCGGCACCCAGTACGGCCGCTGCAGTTGCAGCAGTTCCGCCACCAGCAACGAGATGCCCACGAACAGGCCGATGATGACGGAGTCGTAGACCACGAAATCGAAAGTGGGCTTGGGCAGCTCGATGGGCGCGGGCGGCGGCGCGACGCGCGTCATGTGCAGCGAATACGCAAAGGCCACCAGGCACGCGACCAGGCAGCCCAGCGCCACCATGCCCACGCGCAGGGGCACGTCTTGGACGGTGCCGGGCGTGTACGCGGCAATCGCCGTGGCCATGATGAAAAACAGGCTGCCCGGCGGTCCCAGGCGATAGCAGCGGCACACCATGTTCACCACCATGGCGATCAGCGTCAGCGCCGCGATGGTGGCGGTGGGCCAGAACTGCGTCAGCGCGCCCAGCGCATAGCAGGCGACCATGCCGAACGACGCGGCCAGCAGCATCATCATGCGGATCTGCAGCGAGGCGTTGGGCAGGCTCAGGAACACCATGCCGCCCAGGCTGGACATCAGCCCGTAGTCCATGCGCCCGAAATATGCGCCCACCATCAGCGGCAGGCCCGACGACAGCGCGGCGGCCAGAGGCATTTCCCACGGGCGGTCACTGGCGTGGACGCGGGTCAGCTCGGTCCAGGTGCCGAGCAACTGGTCCTTGACGAAGGCGAAGGGGCGCCTCGGCTGATCGTCCGGCCCTGCGGGGTCGTCATGTCGTGTCATAGGCCGATTCTATTCCCCATCAAATTCCGCCACTCGGATTTAAGGGGAATTCCCCGATTCTCCCTCCCGGACCCACTGGTACTATGCGCCGCACTTCAGCCTTCGGCTGAGCGATAAACATGCGCAACGCTGCGCGGAGACACCATGAAAGCACTCAAACTGGCTGCGGCAGGAACCGCCTTGTTCATTTCGTCCTGGACCGCCCATGCCGGCGCGACCTTCGACGCGGTCAAGAGCAAAGGCTTTGTCCATTGCGGCGTATCCACGGGCGTCGCGGGCTTTTCCGTAAACGACAGCAAGGGCGGCTGGATCGGCCTGGACGTGGACCTGTGCCGCGCGCTGGCCATCGCCCTGTTCGGCGACGCGTCCAAGGCCAAGATCCAGGCGATCAGCGCGGTCCAGCGCTTCACCGCCCTGCAATCCGGCGAGGTCGACGTGCTGACCCGCAACACCACCCTGACGCTGACGCGCGACACGACGCTGGGCCTGATCGGCGTGGGCGTCAACTACTACGACAGCCAGGGCATTATGGTGAACAAGTCCCTGGGCGTGAAGAGCGCCAAGGAACTGGAAGGCGCCACGGTCTGCGTGCAGCCCGGCACCACCACTGAACTGAACCTGGCCGACTGGTTCCGTTCGCAGAACGTCAACTTCAAGCCGGTCGTCGTCGAGCGCCTGGACGAGATCATCCGCGCCTTCGCCGTGGGCCGTTGCGACGCGTTCACCGGCGACAAGTCGCAGCTCGCCGCCGCGCGCAGCAACCTGGAGAACCCGGAAAAGTACGACATCCTGCCGGAAAACTTCTCCAAGGAGCCGCTCGGCCCCATGGTCCGCCAGGGCGACGAGCAATGGTTCAACCTGGTCCGCTGGACGATGAACGCCATGCTGGAAGCCGAGGAATACGGCGTGACGTCCAAGAACGTGGACGAGATGCTGAAAAGCACCAACCCGAACGTCCAGCGCCTGCTGGGCGTGACGCCGGGCATGGGCAAGAACCTGGGTGTCGACGACAAGTGGGCCTACAACATCATCAAGACCGTCGGTAATTACGGCGAAAGCTTCGAGAAGAACCTGGGCCCCAACAGCCCGCTGAAACTGGAACGCGGGCTTAACGCCTCGTACCGCAACGGCGGCCTGATGTACGGCTGGCCGGTGCGCTAAAAACCGGGCCGCAAGGCCCGCGACGACTTCCCTAGGGTTAGCCGCAATTTGCGTGCTCTCGCGTGACCCGTACCGTACGAGAAATATGTTTATCGTACAAAGTTCGGAACACATTTTTGGAGCAGCACGTGAAGCAGTAGGTCTATAACCCAAGGGGAAGTCGTCATGAAACGTCGCAGTGCGTTGAAGCTGATGGGGGCCGCCGCCGGCCTGCACCTGACCGGCGCAAGCTGGGCACAGAACGGGGCGTATCCGTCCCGAGTCATCAAGATCATCGTCTCATCCACCCCAGGCAGCGCCACCGATCTTGCGGGACGGTTGGTCGGCGACCTGCTCTATGCCAAGTACGGCCAAAGCGTGGTCATCGAGAACCGCGCCGGCGCCGGTGGCGTCATCGGCATGCAGGCCGCGGCCGCCTCCAAACCTGACGGCTACACCCTCACCACCGGTGGGCTTGGCCACAACGTACTGCCGCCCGCCACGCTGCGCGGGTTGCCCATCGACATCCCCACTGCCTTACTACCGATTGCCCAGGTGGCCGAGTTCGTCAACGCACTCGTCGTGCGCGTGGACCACCCGGCCAACACCGTGCCTGAGCTGATCGAATATCTGCGCGCCACGAAGCGCAAGCCGCTGTACGGCAGCAACGGCGTCGGCAGTTCGTCGCAGATGACGGCCGAGCTCTTTGCCATGCGCACGGGCCTGAAGTTCGATCATGTGCCGTACAAGGGCGCCAGCGAAGCGCTGGTCGGCACAGCCAACGGCGACCTGGACCTCTGTTTCATGAACCTGCCACCCACGCTGCCGATGGTGGACGGCAAGCGCCTGAAGGCGTTGGCGGTGACGAGCGCCTACCGCGCGCGGCAGTTGCCCAAGGTGCCGACCATGCAGGAACAGGGCATGAAGGACTTCGACGTCACGAGCTGGCTGGGGATGTATGCGCCCGCCCAGGTGGACCCGGCGATCATCGCCCAACTGTCCAACACCATCGTCACCGGGCTGGCCGCGCCGGAATACCAGAACCGCATCATCAACGCCGGCTTTGAACCCAAGTTGCGCGACGCCGCGCAGTTCCAGGCGTTTTCCAAGGCAGAGTTCAAGCGCTGGAGCGAGGTCGCGCAGCAGGCGGGGATCGTGGTGGATTACGGCGGGAAATAGGCGAAAGGCGGGACCGGCCGCATGCGCCGGTCC